>ONEN01000020.1 GCA_900316815.1 uncultured Eubacteriales bacterium
GGGACACGATGAGGGCGCTGTGCCTTTTGTCCAGAATGGCGGCTCTGACCGCTTCGACAAACGAAGCGCGGCTCTCCGGGGCTGCCGCCTTTTCCCCGTTCTGCGCGGAGGCTTTCTGCTCCTCCGGCGCTTTTTCCGCCGGCTGCGGGCTGCTTTTCTCCGCCTTCTCCGGTTCACCGCCGGCCGAGCCGAGGCGGAACCGCTTCTGACGGAATATATAGTGATAGCATAGCATGGAGGCGCCGAAGCCCGGCGCCGCCGCCAGCAAAGAAATGAACCATATCATCCGAATTACCTCTTTCCGAGGCACAGGGTGCCGAAGGAACCGTGCCGCCGCGGGTCATGCCGATGACCCGTTTCGCTGCCGCCGTTCCCTCCGACACCCATTCCGTACCCTGTTGCACGGGCGCCGCAGGAACCGTTGCCTTTTGCGCCCGTTACTTCGTCTGCAGATCACCCGCAGACGAACCCAGACTCTCCTTGGAGAAGCCGCTCACGATTTCGTCCACCACCTTGATAATGCGGTCCTTAAAGACGATGAACACGCCGACGAGAACGATCACGATACCCAGAATAATAATGATCGAGATAAAGTTGGTATCGCCCTCCTCCGACGCAAGCTTCTTGCCGAAGTCCGCCAGTCTGTACTTTGCCATTTCCTTTTTTACCATCAGTCTGGCAAGAAATTTGTTCATAATAAAGTCCTCCTTGCAAATGTATCTTCAGCCGCGCACCCGACAAGGTGCGGGTTATTTCCTTACTGTTACAGGGACAGCCCCGACAGCGCGCAGGTCAGCACCACGATGATCACGCCGACAAACATCAGCGAAATCGGGATAACCAGCTTGGTCGCCGCCTTCTCTCCCCTCTGCAGCAGCCGCTGCTTTTTCAGGCTCCACAGCTCCGTCGCCTGCTGCATCATGATCCGCGACAGCTCGGCGTTGCCCTTTTCCATGCTCTGGATAATCGACATGGAAAACTTTCTCATTTCCTCCGAGCCCGACGCGGCGGCAAAGCTGCTGATCGCGTCGTAGTCGGATTTGCCGTTTTCCATCATGGTACAGGATTCCTCCAGCAGATCCCTGAGCGCACCCTGCGAGCTCTTCGCCGCCAAAAACCACGCCTCGCGCAGCGTAACGCCCGCGTTGAGCAGCAGCGCGATCTTCGTCACCAGGTTGGGAAACTCGATAATGCAGTCGTCGGCGCGTTCCTCCACGCGCTTTCTCGGCTCGTCCAGATAATTTTTACCGACGAGCAGCCCCGCCACAATGCTGAACAGGCTGAACGCCACGCCGAGGAACCCCGGCATCAGCGCGGCGGCAAGCGCCAGCGCCGTCATCACCAGCTGCGTGTAGGTGATGATCTTCGCCAGATACATCCGCGTGTAGTACTCCGCGTATTTTTCGCCGTAGAGCATCTGCACGCTCGGCTTGATTTTATCGGAGAGACCCGACCGGTAGGACAGGGCGGGAATCATATCCTCCCACGCCAGTCCCACGATGTAGAGGTCCTTGAGCTGAAAGCTCGGATCCTGCAAACTCTCCGGCAGGGCGGCGTGCTTTCTTCCCTTAAACATGGCAAAAATAAACGCCAGCGTCATCACACTCGCGACGATCGGCGCGAATAAATCCCCGAAGCTCATACCATCACCCTTTTACGTTCACAAGCTTTTTTCCGTAAAGATAAGCGCCCGCAAATAACGCCAGCGCCGCGGTTATCAGCATCACGCCCTGCGGCGACGCGAAGGTCTCGGCAAACTGGCTCGAGGAAAACCGCAGGAACGCCACGATCACAATCGGCATGACGCTCATCACGTTCAGCTGCATTTTGTTGGACGTGAGCTTGGTTTTGATTTCCTCGGTAATGGTCTGCTTGTCGCCGATCATATCATAGGTGTTGCGGATGACCGCCTTCATATCGCCGCCCGTGCGGTAGCAGGTTTCAAACACGTTGACAAAGCTGACAATGTCATCGGAAGCGCTTCTCTCCGCGAAATCCTGCAGCAGCTCCACAATGGTGAAGCCGTTGTCCATGCCCTGCACCAGCACATACGCCTCCTGCGCGATCATGCTGTCCGCGCCGAACTGCGCCGCCACCTCGTCGCTCGCGCTGCAAAACGAATTGTACACGTTGCCGCCGCTCGAAAAGGAGGTGGACAGCGACGACAGCAGCTCGCGGAACTGCAAATTCAGCTTGGTGCTCCGCTTTTCAAACAGCGACCTGCGCCGAATCGGCATGAACAGCCTGACCGACAGCAGCCCGAACACGACAAACACGACCGCGTTGCTGATGTGGGTCGCCAAAGTCGCCACGCCGTTTCGCATAAACAGGTTCATGTAGAACACCAGCCCCACAGCGCCGCCCGCCGCGAAAAACAGCAGAAAATACAACAGAAACGCGGGCTTGGAAAAGCGGTAGGTTTTGTAGTTGATCATATTGGTATTAATTTTGGAACGGACATATGCGGGCTGCCCGTCCCGTTTCGGCAGCAATCTCATGATATTCTCCTAAATTTTCTCCCTGATGCCTGCCAGCCGCAGCTTGAAGTCGTTCACCAGCGGATTGTCCGTCCGCTTCAGCGCGCCCGACACCCTGTCCAGCGTGCTGGCGTCGTCCTCCTCGAACACATACAGCGGATTCAGCACCGTCCTGCCGTTCTCGTAGCCGACCACCTCGGTGATCTCCACGGTCTTTCTCGACTTGTCGCGCAGCCTTGCCAGATGGATGATAATGTCCACCGCCGAGGCGATCTGCTGGCGGATGGCCTCCAGCGGCAGCGCCACCGAGCCCTGCAGCACCATGGTCTCCAGACGGCTGATCATGTCCACCGTGGAGTTGGCGTGACCCGTCGAGAGCGAGCCGTCGTGACCCGTGTTCATCGCCTGCAGCATATCCAGCGCCTCGCCGCCGCGGCACTCGCCCACGATGATGCGCTCGGGGCGCATACGCAGCGAGGCTTTGATTAAATCTCTTATCGTGACCTGACCCGCTCCCGAGGCGTTCGCGTTGCGCGCCTCCATCCGGACCAGGTTGTCTATGTTCTTGATCTGCAGCTCGGCGGAGTCCTCAATAGTGATGATGCGCTCGTCCTTGGGAATATAGTTGGACAGCGCGTTCAGAAAGGTCGTTTTGCCCGAGCCTGTTCCGCCGCTGATAAATATATTGTATTTCGCCCGCACCAGCAGCTCCAGCTTGTCGGCGATCTCCTGCGTCAGAGAGCCGTAGCGGATCAGCCTTTCAATGGTCATGGGCTCTTTTGAAAACTTGCGTATGGTCAAAATGGGTCCGCCCAGCGAAATGGGCGGCAGCACCACGTTCACGCGCGAGCCGTCGGGCAGCCGGGTGTCGCAGATCGGGTTCGCCCGGTTCACCTCGCGCCCCGCCATGCCGACAATGCGCTGTATCACATTCTCCAGGTTCTTGCGGCTCTCAAACTGCTTGTTCAGCTTCAGCAGCCTGCCCTCGCGCTCAATAAAAATATCCTCGTGACCGTTCACCATCACCTCGGTCACGGTGTCGTCGGCGAGTATGCTGTCGAGCAGGCCGAAGCCGCGTATCGAGCTGTAGACCTGCTGCACGATCGACACGCGCTGCCCGATGGAGCAGTAAACGCCCGCGAGCCGCTGCGCCACGATCGCCTCGATCTCCTCCTGCAGCTGTTCGTCGCTGAAGTTGCTCAGCTTCACGTTTTCGGTGACGTACTGCCTGACTTCCGCAACCAGCTTCTGCTCACTGTCAAAGGTCATCGGTCATCCCTCATTCCGGCAGAATATGGTCCAGCACCGCCATGCCCGAAATCTGCGCGGCGATCCTCTCGTCGGTGGCGTTCTCGCAGTTGGGGATGCCGCCGATGTTGCGGATGTCCACACCGTTGAGCAGGCGGCTGGTCTTGCTGCTGAATTTGTTGTACAGCAGACACATTCTGTCGAGCACGGAGCTTTTCGTCTCGTTTTCCTTGATGCGCAGCGCGTCGTACATGCGGCATATCTTGTAGTTGGAGCTGCTGCTGCCCGTGCCCGTCACCACAACGGCGTGGAAGCGCTTGAGCAGGTTCAGAAACGCGTCGGTCATTTCAAAGTCCATATCCGCGAAAATATAATCATAGGAGCCCATCAGCTGCAGCTCCTCCAGCAGCCTGCCTATCTCCTCACAGCGCAGCTCCAGCATATCCGGCGACTGCTTGGACGCCGAGTAGTAATTCACGCCGCAGCTGTCCTGCTTGACGCAGCTCTCGAGCTTCATGCCCAGATTCGCCTTGTTGCTCTTGAGCGCATAGATGATGTCGCTGAAATCAAACTGCCCCTCCGCGGAAAAATAGTTGTCGGCGGAGCCGAACTTTTCCAGGTTGAGGTACAGCGTTCTGTGACCCGCCGAAGCATACCGCATCGCCGCGGCAACCGACACCGAGCTTGAGCCCGAGCCGCCGCTCGGCGAGCAAAAGGCGATCAGCCTGCACGCGCTGTCGGCAAGCTTCACGCTCAGCACATTTTTGGCGTGGTCGGAATACACGCTGAGAATCTGCTTGTAAATCAGGTCCACCTTCTGAAATTTACAGATGGCTCTGCGGTCGTTGATGGAATCAATATCGTCCGTGTCAGCAAAATAAGCAAAGCCGCAGCGCGGCGGAATGCGGCTCATGTCAATATCAAACAAATCGCTTGCCACCATCACATCCACCTTGGTCGTGCGCAGCGTCGCGTACGCCGCCTCGGGCTCGGTGAAGGAATACACCTGAATTTTATCGGCGTATTTGCGGTTGAACACCGAGACAAGCTTATTCATATACCCCGTATCCTTCTCCAGAATCGCTAAATTGATCTTCATTCATGCCACCCTCATATCTCACTCTGTGTAACAGAACCCGCCTTCTGCAAAGCGGATTTCCGCGGTGCCGCCCGCCGCCGCAGCGGCTGTACTAAAAATAGGCGCACCACACGACTATATGGAAAATTATAGCATTCACCTAACTAAAAGTCAATATAAAAACCCGCGAAGCAAAAGCGTTTTTGTGTAAATATGTAGAAAATTGTCGAATTTTGTCACAATCACACGCCAACGCATAAAAAATGAGCCGCTGCCGTCACCCTGAAATGACAGCAGCGGCCCGCAGGCATACGCCGTATGAATGTCCGAACCGAAAAAACTATCAGTTCTTCTTTTTGCCCGCGATGGTGATGATCAGGTCGAGCACCTTCAGATACAGCCAGAGCACGGTGAACGAAAGGCCGAACGCCGCCGCCCACTCATACTTCTTGGGAAGCTTGTCGTTGACGACGTGGTCAATGGTATCGAAGTCGCAGATCAGGAACAGCGCGGCGATGATGATAAAGATAATGCCCGCGATAACCGAGAACGCGAAGTTCTGCCGCACCGCCTCCACCATCGGTCTGGTAAAGGGAATGAGATAGCCGATGAAGGAAAACAGCGAGGTGGCGATCACCGTAACAAAGAGGGTGGTAATGACCATCTTGAACTTCTTTGTCACGCGGATGACGCCCGTGGCGTAGAGAATCGCCATCACGGCGACGATCAGGAAGGTGATGAGCAGTGCCAGCGCGCCGAGGTATTCCAGCTGATAGGCACCCAGCACCTTGAAAACCAGGAACGAAATAAAGTAGCCCTGAGTCACGCAGTAGAGCGCGCCTGTCACGGGCGTGGTGGGACGGGCGAAGAACGCGAGCAGCTGGAACACGATAGCCGCTATCACGGCGCCGGCGAGGGCGAACACCTCTTTGTAATAGAGCGACACCTCAAAGCCCTTGTAGTTGATGGTCGTGGTCTCGCCCGAGGCGAGGGTCTTTGCGAGATAAAGCTGCAAAATAATGCCGGCCACGCTGAACAAAAGGAAGTAGATGGTTTTCACCGCGATGCCGCCGAAGGTAGCGGAGCGGGAAGCGTCATACTCGTCGACCTTGTCCAGACGGCGCATAACGGGATTGGAGGCGAGCAGGCTGCTTTTTCTTTTTGTCTGCCCGGATGGATTTGGTTGGGTGCGTGTTGTCATGTGCATTTCTCCTTTGTATGATGATGTGAACCCGGAAAACCCGACAGTTTTCCCTTATCAAATACATTATACCATTAAAAATCCCAAAAGTCACTAGCAAAAAAGAAAATGCACTCTATATAAAACTGAACGAGCGTGCGCCGAGGGCGCTGCTAAATGCACTCTTTCAAAAGCCGCACCGAGTGCAGCGTCACGCTGCCACTGACCGCCGGGGCAACGAGAAAAGAGCGGTCGTTTGCTGATGCAAACAACCGCTCTTTTCAAATGGTAGGAAATTAAAGAAAGAATATAGGTAAAATGACAACCGTTAATCGGTTTCACGGACATTATAACACGCCGTTCTTCAAAAGTCACTCACCACAGCGGTGAATAATAAAAAAAATTCTGACAAAAAACGCCCCGCCGCGTGACAAAAGCCTGCCGAGGTGCTATAATAATGACCATATCATACCTTCAAATTTATCAAAGGACGCCAAAAAAATGAAAAGCAACATTCTTTCCCGGCTGCGCCGCGTGTTCTTTCCGCGGGTCAGCAAAAAACTGAACGCGGAATTTGACAGGATAAATCTTGACGCCACGCTGATCATCTCGCTCATCGGCGTGCCCATCGGCGCCTTCGGCATCACCTCCATTTTACTGTGGAGGGACCCCCTTGACCATCTGCCCTACAGCCTGTACTCCGTCGTCTACTGCTTTCTGTCAAGCCTGCTGTCGGCAATCGCGTCAAGCGCTATGCGGCGGCGGCCGCGTGTGAGCCACCCGGGGCGCAGCTTTCTCCTCTACGTCGAGCTGTTTATGCTGATTGCCTGGGGCACCACGCTGTCGTTTATGCACTACTCCTACGGCGAGCAGATCATTACCTTCTACATCGTCATCAGCATCGTCACCACCTTTCTCGCGCTCAAGCCCTATGTGGGCATACCGGTGGTGGTGTTCTCCTTCACCGGCTTTTACATGATTCTGGTCGCGTTCGACGGCGCCTCTCAGATCGTCGTCCTCAACTACTTCGCCTTCTGCATCCTCTGCGCGGCAGGCTCCGTCATGCGCTACCACCTCACGCTCAGGCACCTCAGGGAAAAAGCGGAAATTGACCGCCTCAACGCCCAACTGCGGCAGGACGTGCAGTCCATGCAGCTGGAGGTCACCAAAAAGGAGCTGGAGCTCTCGCGCACCAAAATCAGGCTGATGCAAAACCAGATTTCGCCGCACTTTATCTTCAACGCCCTCGGCATCATCAAATCCCTCATCTGGGAGGACAGAGAGAAAGCGGCAGACAGCGTCAACGACTTCTCGGTCTATCTCAGGCGCAACATAGAAGCCCTGCGCAGCGGCGAGATGATCCTGTTCCAAAAGGAGCTGGAGCACATCAAGGCGTTCCTCGCAATAGAGATGGCGGACGAAACGGTGGAGCTGCAGGTGGAATACGACATACACGAAACGGCGTTCTTCCTTCCGCCGCTCACGGTGGAGCCTTTGGTGGAGAACGCGGTCATCCACGGCGTCAGCTGCTATGACCACGGCGCCAGAATCCGCATTTCCTCCCGCACCGAGGGAGCCTGCTATGTGGTGGAGGTCAGCGACAACGGCAGAGGCTTCGACACTGCCAAGCTCACCGGCGGCGTCGGCATTGAAAACGTGCGCACGCGCCTGGAGGGGCAGTGCGGCGGCAGAATGGACATTACAAGCACGGAAAACGGCACGACCGCGCTCATTTATATTCCGAAACGGGGTGAACATCATAAACGTACTGGTACTTGACGACAAAATGCTCCTGGTAAAGGACATCATCCGCGACGTCAAAAGCGTGGCGCCCGACGCAACGTGCGTCGGCTTTCACAGAGAAACCGAGGCGATTCTCTACGCGAAGCACCATTCCATAGACGTGGCGCTGCTGGACATCGACATGCCGATCATGAACGGACTGCTGGTAGCGGAAAAGCTCTGCAAAATACATCCGTTCCTCAATATCATTTTCCTGACGGGCTACCCCGAGTACGCGCTCGACTCCTACACCGTTTACGCAAGCGACTTTCTGGTCAAGCCGCTGTGCCGGGAGGCGCTGGCGCACGCGTTCAATAACCTCCGCCATCCCATCGTGCAGCCGCATAACGGCAGCTACGGCGTGCAGGCGCTCGGCGCCAACATCAAGGCGCGGCGCATCAAGCTGGGGCTCTCCGCCAACGACCTCGCCGAGCATCTGGACGTATCGTTCCAGACCGTCTACCGCTGGGAATCGGGCGAGCGCATTCCCGACACCGTCATGCTGGTGGAGCTGTCGCGCATTCTCGGCGTCAGCATCAACGACCTGATGACGGCAGGACAATAACTGTATAATACCGACTGCAAAAGCCCTCACCATACGCGGTGAGGGCTTTGCTGTTAATGAATAAGCTGATTAACAGGATAAACGGACGGACTCATCCCGCTACATCAGAAAGGTCAGGGAGGATCACCATTTCGGCGAGGGCGCGCTGCAAGAAGGTGGCGTCGAGGATATTCACCTTTCCGTCGCCGTTGACGTCAGCCTTGCGGAACTGCTTGTCGCTGAGCGTGACCATCTCCGCCTCTTTGCGCTGCACAAGGGTAACGTCGAGAACGGTAGGCTTGCCGTCCATGTCAACATCGCCCGGCACACCGTAATCCAGCGCGATAAAACGCCTGCCAAACTTCGCGGCATACACGTCCGCAGTCGAACACATGTAGCCGCAGATAACGGCGGAGGCAGGAATCGCATAATCATACATCGGAATATCGCACTCGGGGTTCAGTATTTCCAGATATTGCGGCGCGGCGGTGTCGGAAAACACCGATAATTTCAAGCGCTTGACAGACGCGGGCAGCGTAACCGAAAACAGGGACTCGCAGCCGTCAAACGCATGGTCGGCAATCATCTCTGTTCCGTCCTCGATCACAAGACCTTTGTCGTATTTTCCCTTCACATACCACAGGGTTTTGCCCAGGTACAGTATACCGTCGGGCTGAGCGTCCAGCCACGGGGTACCTCTGAATGCTCCGCCGCTGACATACTGCAGCGAATCGGGAAGCGTCACATCCGCAAGCGCGGTACAGTCCCTAAAGGCGCCGGTTTCAATTGCCGTCAGCGAATCGGGAAAGGTCACCTTCCGCAGCGAGGTACAGCCGTCAAAGCAGGCGCTGTTAATGATAGTAACGGTATCGGGAAGACGAATCTCCGCCAGCGAGCAGCAACCTTGAAAGGTAAGGCTGTCCATCTCCCGCAAGGGAGCGTCCAGCGTGACGTCCTTCAACCGGCTGCACTGACCGAAGGCACCCATGCCAAGGAACGAGACGGAAGCGGGAACGGTGATCGTTTGCAGAGAAGAACACCTGTCGAACGCGTTTTCCCCTATCGCCGTAACCGAATCGGGAATGACGACGTCCGTCAGCGAACAGCACTGACTGAACGCACCTCTGCCAATGGCGGTAACGGTGTCGGGAATGACAACGCTCTGCAGCGCGTCCGCACAACCGCAAAACGCATTTTCGGCAATGCTGACGGTACCCTCCCGAATCACCGCTTGCGAAGGACACACACCCTTCATTTTATAGGCGACCCTGCCCGCGTAAACAATGCCGTCGGGCTGACTGTCAAGCCACGCGGTGCCGTTAAACGCACAGGCGCCGATGTACCGCACGGAATCGGGAACCGCGATTTCCGCCAGGGCGCTGCAGTCCCTGAACGCCCACGAGGCGACGCCGACTGTTCCCTCTGCCAGCTCGATTTTGGCGGGACACGCGCCCTTGCAGCCATACGCGACCTTGCCGGCGTAAACAACGCCGTCGGGCTGAATAGTATACCACGCCGTATTATCAAACGCGCGGTAGTCAACAGACTCAAGCGAATCGGGAAAACGGATGCTCTGCAGCGACCTGCAGTTTAAAAAAGCCTGACGTCCGACAGCCCTGAGGGAATCGGGCAGGTCAACGCCCGTCAGCGCGCTGAAGCTGAACGCCATCTCGCCGATTTCCGTAACGGCGCGGCCGTCAATTTCGGCGGGAACGGTGACATTTCCCTCTCTGATATTGCAATGGGTGATCTGAGCGGTGCCGTCGCTGAGGACGGAAAAGCGGAACGGATTGTCCGCCGCTTGTTCGGCAGCGGAAGCAGGCGCCGCCGCAAGCGCCGTCAACAGCAGCGCCGCCGTTAATATTACCGAAATAATTTTTCTCATAATCTCTCCTTCGACCAATCCCCCGCGCAAGCGTGACGCTTGACCCAATCCGGCAACGTGACGTTGCATCCAATCCGGCAACGTGACGTTGCATCCAATCCGGCAACGTGACGTTGCATCCAATCCGCGCAACTGACGTTTGATAAAAACTTCACCTCACGCTGCCGCGTTATAACGCCCCGTTAGCTAAACGTTTTGCAAAATGCACTTTGTCAAAAGGGGCACTGACCGCAGCGGCACGCTGCCGCGCTATAACGCCCCGTTAGCTAAACGTTTTGCAAAATGCATTCTTTCAAAAGGGGCACTGACCGCAGCGGCACGCTGCAAACGCAAGGAACAAATGAATATTAATTCAGTCGGGCACACAAGGCTGTTCAAATACGAACCTGTCTGCCCGACCTTCATTTTTCATTGTCAATTGTCCATTTTCCATTAGAATAACGCCGGCATTACCGTCAGGGCTACGGCGAAATAAATCAGCAGAGAAAGCGAGTCGCAGACGGTAGATATCAGCGGATTCGCCATCACGGCGGGGTCAAAGCCGATTTTCTTTGCGAGCAGGGGCAGACTGGAGCCGACGATCTTCGCCATCACGATGGTGCCCAGAATCGTCAGCGACACCACCAGCGCGATCTGCACGGGCGAGCCCTCGCCGTGGTAGTCGCGCAGATCGAACACAAGCAGCTTGATAAAGTTGGCTGCCGCAAGGGTAAGGCCGCACAGCAGCGCCACGCGCAGCTCCTTCCACAGCACCCTGAACATGCTCTTAAACTCAATTTCTCCCAGCGAGAGGGCGCGGATGACGGAGACGGACGCCTGCGAGCCCGCGTTACCGCCCGAGCCGGTTATCATGGGAATGAACGACGACAGAATGATGATCTTGGACAAAACATCGTCAAAGGAAGAAATAATGGTACTGGTAAAGGTGGCGGAGAGCATGAGCACCAGCAGCCACGGCACACGCTTGCCGTAGATGCCGAACACGCCCGTTTTCATATACGGCCTGTCCGAGGGCAGAACCGCCGCCATCTTCTCAATATCCTCGGTCGCCTCCTCCTGGATAACGTCGATTGCGTCGTCAATGGTGACGATACCCACAATGCGCTGCTCGTTGTCCACGACAGGCAGCGCGAGGAAGTCGTAGTTGGAGAACATCTGCGCCACCTGCTCCTGGTCGTCGAGGGTGTGAACGGCAATGACGTTTTCCTCCATCATGTCCCGCACCTCGTCGTCGTCGTTGGCGAGCAGCAGGTCCTTTACGGTGGTGATTCCGATGAGCTTGTTGTTTTCGTCGTTGACATAGCAGGTGTAAATGGTCTCCTTGTCAACGCCCGTGCGCCTGATGCGCTTTATCGCCATTTCGGCTGTCATATCGGGGCGCAGCGAAATAAACTCGGTGGTCATAATCGACCCCGCGCTGTCCTCGGGATATTTCAGCAGCTCGTTAATCTGCTTGCGCATATCCTTGTCCGCCGTGCGCAGAATACGCTTGACGACGTTGGCGGGCATTTCCTCTATCAGGTCAACCGCGTCGTCGAGGAACAGCTCGTCCACGACCTCCTTGAGCTCGCTGTCGGAAAAGCCGTGAATGAGAAATTCCTGGGTATCCTCGTCCATTTCAACAAAGGTCTCCGCCGCCAGCTCCTTGGGCAGCAGCCTGAACAAAATGGGCATTTTTTCGTCCTGCAGCTCCTCAAACACCGCCGCTATGTCGTAGGGCATCATGGTGATGAGGATGTCCCGAAGAGTGGCGAACTTCTTCTCCTCGAGCAATTTCTTAATGGTTTGCGTCAGTGTGACGTTTACCTGAACCATCATCTCTCCTCCTTTATTTGCGGAAAGACGGGGTCACGGGCAGCTGCGGCGCCGCTGCGCCCTGTTTGAAAAGCGGAGATAGTAATAGTAACAGATGTCAATCCGCTCTTTAAGCAAAACGCAGCGCTGCCGGTTGCGGGAATGATCGCTGCTGCGGTTCATTCCTCCCTCGCCCGGGAACCGCGCCTGAACTTCCGGCTGCGTCCATTAATAATTCACCTCTTCGCACACTGTGTTACAGTATTATATACATTATTTTATTCCAAATCCACCCGGTTGTCAACGCTTTTATAAACGAACGCGCGAGCGTGACGCTCGACCCAATCCGGCAACGTGACGTTGCATCCAATCCGCCCGCGTGTCGCGGGAGCCAATCCGGCAACGTGACGTTGCATCCAATCCGCGCAAGCAACGTTTGATAAATACTTTTCCTTCATGCACGCGTTCGGACGCGGCGTTTAGAGAAGGCTTTGTTAAATGCACTCTATTCAAAGCCGCATTGAGAGCCGAGGCACTCGGCCGATCATATTTAAAAAATTGATTTCCCTGTGTAATATCTCTTTACTATTGTGGAATTATTTGATACAATATACAATAAATAAATATTAATACCACCCTACTAAATCAAAGGAAGTGACGTTAATGGCAAACCTGAAAAGAAAAGTCGTGCTGGTCGGCACGGGCATGGTCGGCATGAGCTTCGCCTACGCGGCGCTGAACCAGAGCGTCTGCGACGAGCTGGTGCTGATCGACCTCAACGAAGTGCGCGCCAGAGGCGAGGCGATGGACCTCAACCACGGTCTCGCGTTCTCCAACTCCAGTATGCAGATCTACTACGGAACCTACTCCGACTGCTCCGACGCCGACATCGTCGTCATCTGCGCGGGCGTGAACCAGAAGGAGGGCGAAACCCGTCTGCAGCTGCTGCAGCGCAACTACAAGGTGTTCGACTCCATTGTGCCGCGCGTGGTCTCGGCAGGCTTCGAGGGCATTTTCCTCGTCGCCACCAACCCCGTTGACATTATGACCCGCGTCACCTATGAGCTGAGCGGCTTCAACTCCGCCAAGGTCATCGGCACGGGCACCACCCTCGACACCGCGCGCCTGCGCTATCTGCTGGGCAACTACTTCGAGGTTGACCCGCGCCATATGCACGCCTATGTCATCGGCGAGCACGGCGACAGCGAGTTTGTCCCGTGGAGCCAGGCGATCATGGCGGTCAAGCCCGTTTATGATATGCTCGAAAAATATCCCGACCGCTATAAAAACGAGGATCTGGAAAAAATCGAGAACGAGGTGCGCACCGCCGCCTATGAGATCATCAAGGCGAAGGGCAGCACCTACTACGGCATCGGCATGGCGATCTGCCGCATTACGCGCGCGATTTTCCACAACGAAAACAGCGTGTTCACCACCTCCGTTCGTCTGCGCGGCGAATACGGCCTGCGCAAGGAGGTCTTTATCGGCAACCCCTGCATCATCAACAGCGGCGGCGCCAATCGTGTGCTCGAGTTGCGCCTGACCGACGACGAGCTGGAAAAGTTCAATAAATCCTACGAGCTTCTCGACGAGAGCTTCCATTCCATCGTGTTTTAACGCACCCATCCGATAAACTCATTGCCACGCGCTGAAAGCAAGCGAAAGAACCGCTCCTTTCAGCGCGTTTTTGGCTTTGCATATCCACGCCGCCCTTGCTGTCAGCCTTTTACCTCGTTTGGATTCTCTCACCCCTGACCGCGAGGGACTATATCAATGAAAAGGAGAGATGGCAGCGGCAGCGTCCGCCGAAGGCGCTGACTATTCTTTTTCTTCTTCTTTGTCTTCTTCTTTTTCCTTGTATTTTTCTTTTTCTTCTTCTTCGCTTGTTTGGCTTGTTTGAATTGTTTTAGTTGTTTTAATTGTTTCAGGTTGTTTGGGGTTGTTTTGAGTTGTTTTGAGTTGTTTTCATTGTTTGGAAGGAACCAGAAAAAGCCGACACACAGCGTGCCGGCTTTTGGGGTACAGGGAAATCACTCGAAGTCGATTTCGCCCTCATATCTGCTCTTGAAAACATCGAACAGAGTATCGAGCAATTCATCGTCGTCGATGCTGACATATTCTTCCGTCTCGTCGTCGATGGGGTGAATTTTGAGGATAACGACCTCATCGGCATCCTCTTCGTTTTCGATGAGCACGATATACTCCTCGCCCTCATACTCGATCACATCAAGCAGCTCGAATTCCGTCTCGTTACCTTCCTCGTCAACCAGTGGAATGAGGGTACCTTCGTTTTCCATTTCATTCATCATTTCTTCGTTCGCCATAAAAAAGCTCCTTTCCGAAAGAACCGACGTTTCCGCTTCTTTCAAATGTATCTACTAGTATAACACAATATTTGAAAAAGTCAACCCGGCCGCCCGCGTGTCGCGGGAGCCAATCCGCCCGCGTGTCGCGGGAGCCAATCCGCCCGCGTGTCGCGGGAGCCAATCCGCCCGCGTGTCGCGGGAGCCAATCCGCGCAACAAACGTTGTCAGCAACTTAACCGTTCCTGCACGCGTTCGGACGCGGCGTTTACCCGACGTTTTGCCAAACCGACTTCTTAATAGCCGCACCGAGTGCAGCGTCACGCTGCCACTGACAGCCGAGGCACGGAAATCAATTTTGAGAACGGAATGGCTTATACAATGCCGCAAAGCGGCAATTCATGTGCCCCGGGCACAATTCATTACGCAGTAAATTCATGTTGCACAGCAACAATTCATTCCTGTGTCGACGCCGGAAAATCCTTTCA
>ONEN01000066.1 GCA_900316815.1 uncultured Eubacteriales bacterium
CAATTTGCTTTTACAAATAATACACCAAACAGAAATAAAAATCAATATCATCAGCCAAAAAAGTCGTTGCCATGACGGGGCAGGGTGCCCCTGCGGTCAGTGCGGCTTTGGAGAAGTCGATTTGGCAAAACGTCGGACAAACGGCGCGTTATAGCGCGGGAGTTAACGGTTAGGTTGCTAACATACGCCGATAGCGCGTTCTGCCCCCTCGTGGCAACGAGCGCGGCAGGGTGCCCCTGCGGTCAGTGCGGCTTTGGAGAAGTCGATTTGGCAAAAAGTCGGACAAACGCCGCGCTATAGCGCGTGAGTGAGCGGTTATGTTGCTGCCATACGCCGATAGCGCGTTCTGCCCCCTCGTTGCCACGAGGGGGTTGATTGATTGGAAATTATGTGATATAATCTAGTAGAATACGCAAAATAGCTGTGAAAGGACAGATTGGATGATAAAACCGAATCAATACCGCACCGTCAGCTGCGGTGAATTAAGAGAAAACAACATCGGTCAGCAGGTGCGCGTGGCAGGCTGGGTCGAGAACATCCGCGACCACGGCGGCGTTATGTTCCTCGACATCCGCGACCAGTACGGCGTGCTCCAGGTGGTTGTGCACGACGATAACCTGCTGAAGGGCATCAACAAAGAATGCACCGTCACACTCAGCGGCGAGGTGGTCAAGCGCGACGCGGACACCATCAACAGGAAAATCGCCACGGGCTATGTGGAGGTTCACACCGAGGACATCACCGTGCTGGGCAAATGCAAAAACGTCCTGCCCTTTGAGGTTGCCACCTCCACCAACACAAGCGAGGACGTGCGCCTGAAATACCGCTTCCTCGACCTGCGCAACCCCAAGGTTCACAAAAACATCATGCTCCGCTCCGAGGTCATCGCCTTCCTGCGCGCCAAGATGAACGAGCTGGGCTTCACCGAAATCAACACCCCGATCCTCTCCACCTCCTCTCCCGAGGGCGCGCGCGACTATCTGATCCCCAGCCGCAAGCACAAGGGCAAATTCTACGCCCTGCCGCAGGCGCCGCAGATTTTCAAGCAGCTGCTGATGGTTTCGGGCTTCGACAAGTATTTCCAGATCGCGCCCTGCTTCCGCGACGAGGACGCCCGCGCCGACCGCTCTCCGGGCGAGTTCTATCAGCTCGACTTTGAAATGGCGTTCGCTACGCAGGAGGACGTGTTCGACGTCGCCGAGCAGGTGCTCTATGAAACCTTCGCCAAATTCACCGATAAAGCTGTCAGCAAGCCTCCGTTCAGAAGAATCCCCTTTGCGGAGTCCATGCTCAGATACGGCACCGACAAGCCCGACCTGCGCAATCCGCTTGAGATCGTGGAGATCAGCGATATGTTTGTCGAGACCGACTTCGCTCCCTTCCGCAAAAAGACCGTCCGTTCCCTCAACGTGCCCGCCGCCGCCTCGCAGAGCAAAAAGTGGTTCAAGCGCATGGAGGAGTTCGCCCTGTCCATCGGCATGAAGGGTCTGGGCTATGTGAAGGTCAACGACGACCTCACCTTTGACGGTCCCATCGATAAATTCCTCAGGGAGGGCGACCGCGAGGAGCTGATCAAGCGCAACGGCTCCAAGGCGGGCGACGTGATTTACTTCATCGCCGACACCGCGCAGGAGACTCCCAAGCTGGCGGGACAAATTCGCACCGAGGTGGCGACCCGTCTGAACCTGATTGACGAGAGCCGCTTTGAGATGTGCTTCATCGTGGACTTCCCGATGTTTGAGCGCGACGACGACGGCAAGATCATCTTCACCCACAACCCGTTCTCCATGCCGCAGGGCGGTCTGGACGCGCTGAACAAGCAGGACCCCGAGACGATCCTCGCTTATCAGTACGACATCGTCTGCAACGGCGTTGAGCTGTCCTCGGGCGCGGTGCGTAACCACGACATCGAGATCATGAAAAAGGCGTTTGACATGGCGGGCTACAGCGAGGACGACCTCAAGGCGAAGTTCTCGGCGCTCTATAACGCCTTCCGGTACGGCGCGCCGCCGCACGCGGGCATGGCGCCGGGCGTTGACCGTATGCTGATGCTCCTCACCGGGGAGGAAAACATCCGCGAGGTCATCGCGTTCCCCATGAACTCCAATGCGCAGGACGTGCTCCTCGGCTCTCCGGGAGAGGTAACCGAGCAGCAACTCCGCGAGGTTCATATCAAGCTGAGATAGTCAAGTGAAAATTGAGAATGGATAATTGAGAATTTCGGTCGGTCGGCTGAGCCGACAATCAATACGCGCGTGCAACCTTCTTCTTTGATTAAGTATCGCGCCCGCGCGAATACAATAATAATTGACAATTGATAATTGATAATGAAAATTTTCGGTCGGGAAGACAGCTTTGCTAATCCTATGCAATGTGTTCCCGACCGAATTTATTTTAATGGAATCGGGCAGACAGGTTGTTCAAAAGCCAACCTGTCTGCCCGAGATTTATTTTTCAGTTATTTATTTCTTGATTGTCAGTTTTCTCTGTGCGGCTGTTACGTCACTTATGTCGCGTTTGCCGTCTCCGTTGACGTCGGAGAGATACTGCACGCTCACATCGCCTATGTTCCGGCAGCCGTCCGCTTCCACACCGTCTGCCGCAGGATAATCACGGTACTCCGCCAGACAGCGCTGCAGCTCGGTGGCGTCGCCTATGTCAAGCGCGCCGTTTTGGTTGATGTCTCCGATTTTCTCGCCGAGGTTCAGCTCGTCCAGCACCTCTGCCAAGCCGGGGAACAGACGGCTGATTTTCACCTCGGGATTGACAAGCGCCGAACGCAGCTCATAAAACCGCCCTGTCGCGGCATGGTACACCGCATAGGTGTTGCCGAACGGAATTCCGATGCCCTCCGCGCGGAATACGCGGTTGTCAATCACCTCGTACACGCTGCCGTAGGGATAGCGGAACCAGAATTCCCCCTGCACCAGCGCCCAGTCCGCGACGCCGTCGGTCTTGTGATAATACAGCTCGTCATAGCTTCTGACCGTCTGCTCTGCGGAAATTTGCCTGCCTGCGGCGAACTGCTCCGCCAAGCTGTAAAACGCGTTGGTATAGCGCAGGTTTTCTCCGAACTGCGGCGTGCCGATTTTCACGCCGATATGACGCGCGTCCAGCACCTCCTGCAGGTCGGGGTAACGGCTGCTGTCCGCAATCTCCCCGAAGTCGAAGAACCGCTCCAGCGCCGCGTCATAAATGCCGTAGCCGTAGGTGAAGGGAACGGCTATGTCGTTGTTCGCAAAGGCGCGGCCGAAAAATACGTCTGTTGTTTCCACTTCGAGGTGTATGCCCGAATCCGCCTCCACCAGCGCCCAGTCTGTCGCGCCGTCGGCGGTATGATAATACACCTCGTTATAGACGAATATCTCCGCGTCATAGCCCGCCGGCTCTGCGCCGTCATAATATTGACGGATAAAATCGCCATAGTATCGGCGTCCCTTTTCCGACGCGCCTGCGGGAAGAACCGCCGCGGCTGCTGTCAGGGAGAGGGTCAACAGGATTGCCAATGCCTTTTTCATAGTATTACCTCCAATCTGGGAATAATAAATTTTTTATACCGTCACCGTGAGTGCGTTCCCCGACCGGACAAACACCTCGGCGGTGACAGCGTTGCCGTCTGTGTCCTCTATGCGCAGGGTGTAGGTGTGCCAACGATAGAGAAGAATATTTTTGTCCTGCGGATAAAAGATGACCGCCTTATAACCGCCCTTGCTGAGCTTCGGCTCCGTCACCGCCGTATCGGCGCTGGGAACGCCGTCCTCGTAAAAGGTCAGGCTGACAGTTGCGGAATCAAAGAGCGGACATGCGGGCGTGATTCTCAGTGCCAGCAGCCCGTCGAACAACACAGGCTCCTGCGCCGTGACGGTCGTCGCTTGCGACGCGGGCTGCTCTCCCGATTCCGTGCCGACCTCTATGAGCACCTCCGTTGCCGCTGCCGTCGAAGGAACCGTTGCAGGAACCGTTGTTGCGGCGGGACGCGTGGCAGGCTGCGTCGGTACAGGCTTTGTCACAGGCGATGTTGCTTTCGTTGCCGCTGTTGCAGGAGGCGCTGTCACCGCGGAAGAAGAAACGGCTGCGGGCTTGGTCGGCTGCGGCTGCACAGCTCTGCCCGAAGTCTGCGGAACCGTTGTCGCCGTAGAAGCGGTGGGCGGCGTCTCTGTGTTCCGTTCGGTTGACGGCTGCTCCTGCACGGAGCCGGTGCCGTCCGTCGCTGCGGCAGCGGTGGCAACAGGCACGGCAGGTATTGCTTGAAGGGGAGGAACAGGCTTGCCGGCATGAAGCGTCAGCGTCAGCACCGCCGCCGTAACTACCGCCACTGAAGCTGCCGCGCCGATGGCAGCCAAGCGAAAGCGGTACAAACGGCGCTTTTGATTCTTTTGCGGAATCATAACAGCGTTATCGATCCAGTCTTGGGGCGTTGTGACGGATTGCAGCTGTGAAAAATCAAACTCCCTCATTCCCGTCACCTCCGTAAATAGATTTCAGTTTGTCGCGCCCGCGTTTCAGCAGGGACTTGACGGTGTTTTCTTTGATTTGAAGAATGGCAGCGATCTCCTTCACCTTATATTGCTCGCAGTAAAAGAGATAGAGCACGTCGCGGTATTTTGCAGGGGTTTTGAACAGCGCCCATGACATATCGCTGCGGTCAAAGCTGAAGCCGTCGCTTTTCTCCGCGGCGGGGGAAAGAGGAACAGTGCGGCGGTTCTTGCGCATATAGTCGGCGCATTCGTGAATCGCGACGCGGATCAGCCATGCCTTGAGGTGCTCCTCACTCTGAAAGTCGGGGGACTTGAGCCACAGCTTGGAGAAGGTATTTTGGAAGCAGTCCTCGGCGTCGGCGTAATTTTGCAGGCGCATGACGCACACAGCCGTAACCGTATCGGCATACCGCCGCACAGCCTGCTCAAACGTGAGTCCCGCAAAGAGTTTTTCGCTGTTCACCTGTCCCCCTCCTTTGTCAATAATACGGTTGCAGCACGGGATTTGGTTGCATAGTAAATTGACAACAGACAAATAATGGAATCGGGCAGACAAGGCTGTTGAAAAACAAACCTGTCTGCCCGACCTTAATTATCCATTCTCAATTATCCATTCTCAATTCCCAAAAGTACGCCGCTCCTGTCAGCGCGATCGGCAGCAGACAGAACCAAACGCTGTAAACGCGCAGCCAAAGCCCCAGCACGCCCGACAGCGCCACGCCGCAGTAGAACGACAGCAGCGTCAGCCAGTACAGCCGCGCCCGCACCGCCGTTTCTTTATCGCGGTCGAGAATGAAGTTCGTTGTGTTTATCGTCGCCTGCAGCACGTTGGTGGAGGAGAAGATAGTGGAGCTGACAACGCCGCTCACGTTCTTGAAGGCGCACCATTGGATCGGCGCGGCAAAGATGATCGGGTAGCACGCTACAAAGTGGTTGCGCACCGAGGGGATCGCGCCCACCAACACCACCGCCGCTGCGGAGCAAATAAGGCTGACAATTTTCATGCTGACTTTCGCCTTGCGGCTCACCAGCACATAGAACACCATGCCGCTGCAGTAAAGCAGAAAGCTGAGCAGCATAAACCGCACAAAGGTCCAATCGCCCTCGCAGAGGTCGAGCACCATCTTGATGAGGTTGCCCGTCTGCGCGTTGCCCAGAATATCCGTATGGTTAAAAATCGTATAGCCACCCAAAAATCCGCCCGTTACGGCGGAAAGATAATGGATGACCCTTTCCAAAATTTCCTTCCTTTTCATCTTCCCTCACCCCTTGCCGATATAATAGCGCCGTTACGCGGCAGCGCAACAGAATGTAAAAAAATCAAAGGCAAAAGAAAAGGCGACCCTGCGGCCGCCCTTTTTGTTATCTTATGTTCTGTCCTTCAACGGAGTGTATTTTTTCTCGGTTGAAATGCTCATGTATGCCGGACGGATAATCTTGCCGGCGTTGATCAGCTCTTCCATTCTGTGCGCGCTCCATCCCGCGATACGGGCGGTAGCGAACAGCGGCGTGTAAAGCTCGCAGGGAATGTCGAGCATACTGTAGAGCAGGCCGCTGTAGAAGTCCACATTGGAGGCAACACCCTTGTAGATCTTCCTCTTCTTGCCGATGACGATCGGCGCCAGCCGCTCTACGCGTTCGTATAAATCAAAGTCGTCGGAGAAGCCCTCCACATGCGCCAGCGTCTGCACGGCGCCCTTGAGGATTTTCTGACGCGGGTCGCTGATGGTGTAAACGGCGTGACCCATGCCGTAAATCAAGCCCTTTTTGTCAAACGCCTTGCGGTCGAGGAGCCTTTCCAGATAGGCGGTGATCGCGTCGTCGTCCTTGCGGTCGCGCACATTCGCCTTTAAATCCTCAAACATCTCAAACACCTTGACGTTCGCGCCGCCGTGCTTGGGTCCCTTCAGAGAAGCCAGCGCAGCAGAAATGGCGGCGTAGGTGTCGGTGCCCGAGGAGGTGACCACATGGGTGGTAAAGGTGGAGTTGTTGCCGCCGCCGTGCTCCATGTGGAGAATCAGCGCCATATCCAGCACCTTCGCCTCCAGCGCGGTGTACTTGCGGTCGGGACGCAGCAGCGAGAGAATGACCTCCGCCGTTGACATGCTCGGCTCCGCGTAGTGAATATATAAGCTCTTGTCGCGCAGATAGTGGTTATAGGCGTGATAGCCGTAAACCGACAGCAGCGGAAAGACGGAAATCAGCTGCACGCACTGCCTGAGCACGTTGCTGATGGAGGTGTCGTTGGCGTGCTTGTCGTAGCAAAAGAGCGTGAGCACGCTGCGCGCGATGGAGTTCATCATATCGTCGCTGGGCGCCTTGAGAATGACGTCGCGCACAAAGTTCTGGGGAAGCGTTCTGTAACGCACCAGCAGCTCCTTAAAGGATTTCAGCTGCTCCTCTGTGGGCATTTCGCCGAACAGAAGCAGATACACAACCTCCTCAAAGCCGAAGCGGTCGTCCCGATGGATGCCGCCGACGATGTCGGTGACGTTGTAGCCGCGGTAATACAGCTCGCCGTCACAGGGCACCAGCTTGCCGTCCACCAGCTTGTTCTGCTTGATGGTGGAGATGTCGGTAAGTCCTGTAAGCACACCCTTGCCGTCGATGTCGCGCAGTCCCCGTTTTACGTCGTATTTCGCGTATAATGCGTTGTCAATCATGGAGTTTTCCTTCATTTTTTCGGCGAGAACATCAATCTCGGGGATAATGTCGGAATACTCCCATCCTGTTTGCGTCATGCAATCACTTCCTCCCAAGCCATTCAGATAGTAGCTTTCATATACCTCTCGAATTCCCATTATAACACACTTTTTCCCAAAAGGCAAATCCGATTTGTTTTTTGCGCCCTCTTCGGAAAAGTTTGTTGATTCTCACCCATTCTGCCACTGTACATCTTGTTTTTGTGGTGAAAACTAATTATACAAAACGTTAAAATATTCCACACAAAACGGGGTTGCCGTCCCAAATTGACGGAAACCCCGTTGATTACTCGGTTTTAGGCGCGCATTGCGCAGCGTGCCAGCCTGCGGCTGATACCCACCACGTCGCTCTGTCCCGTAAACTCAAAGCGGACGCGTCCCAGCCCGCTGAACCACAAGTCCAGACGGCTGTCCACATCCATCACGCCCGCCGTCTCCACCGCGAAAACGGTGATTTTCGCGTAGGGCAGCGAGGTGTAGTTTTTCTTCTTTCCCGTGACGTTTTCCACGTTGACGGCTATCACGCGCCTGTCGGTAAACACCACCCAGTCGCGCACGTCGCGGAAGGCGGCGCACACCGTCTCGCCGTCGGTCAGCAGCTCCGCCACCAGCCTTGCGCCCTTGTCGGTATCAGTCTGCTTCAGCTTGAAGAATGTATTGCGGTTAAAATCAATCATAGCGCGTCACCTCAGCTTATTGCCGCAGCGCACACAGAACGCTTCCGTGCCTTCCGGCATCGCGCCGCAGCGCGGACAAAAGCTCTGCTGCATTTCTCTGCCGCAGCGCACGCAGAACTTGGCTCTCGCGTTATTGACCGCGCCGCACTGCGAACAGGAGATGCTCCCCTGCGGCGGCACAGCCTGCGGAGGAACCGCCTGCGGCGGCATAGGCTGCTGCATTTGCTGCTGCGGGATATAGGGATTCTGCGCCGACTGGACAAAAACGGGACCCGAGGGGCCTGCCTGCTGTTCATAAGCGAGGAACTGCTGCACATCGAGCTGTATCAGGCTGCCCGCGGTCTGCAAAAGGCCGTTGACGAACATCGTCAAATCCTGCGCGTGCGCCTTATAGCGTGCGCCGAACAGCTGTACAATGGAGTAGCGCAGATTGACGGCGGTGCCGTTTTGGTAGGGCATGAAGCGGGCGGTGACAGAGCCGCCGTTCATGTTGTATTTGAAGGAATAGTTCAGGGCGAAGCTGATGGTCCTGTTCTGTTCGATTTTACAGTTCTTTCCGAATTTCCGGTTGGCAGCCTGCACGAACGCGTCGAACACCGCGCCGAGCGGACGGTCATAGAAATATACAAGGTCTCTTCTCATGGAGGTCTCCTTTCCGCGCCGAGGGCGCTTTCCTCCCTTTCATCTTATACGATTTTGCCCTGTTTGTCAACTCCACCGCCCGCGTGTCGCGGGAGCCAATCCGCCCGCGTGTCGCGGGAGCCAATCCGCCCGCGTGTCGCGGGAGCCAATCCGCGCAACCTCACGCGCTATAGCGCCCCGTTAGCTAAACGTTGTTTTAAATGCATTCTGTCAAAAGGGGCACCCTGCCGCGCTATAACGCGGCGTTTGTCCGACGTTTTGCCAAATCGACTTCTCCAAAGCCGCACCGAGTGCAGCGTCACGCTGCCACTGAGAGCCGAGGCACTCGGCCCCGACAAAAACGCCGCACTCCACACTCAATATAGCTCCACACTCAAAAAGCAGAGCTTCCGCTCTGCTTTTGCTATTTCTTCGCGTGTATTTTCTTTTCCTCGCCCCGTAACAGGCGCTTGATGTTATCCTTGTGCATGACGATGGCGAAAATGCCGATGATCAGCGCACATGCCGTGGAGCAGATGACATACCACAGGCAGGGCTTGGTGAGCAGGTGGTCGAACACAAACGATACAAGGAAGGTGGAGGGCGCATACATCACCGCACCCGTTATGCTCGCCAGCGAGATGATTCTGCCGAAGATGAACACGATCAGGAACGACCCCAGAATCAGCAGAAAGGCGCGCCAGTCGGACGCCAGCATGAGCGCCGCGGCGGTGACGATTCCCTTGCCGCCCTTGAAGTGAAAGTAAAGCGGGAACGCATGACCGAGAATACAGAACACGCCCGCAAAGTATTTGACGCCCGTATAGAAGCAGCGGCGGAACCACTCGTCCTCAACGGGCACGCTCGCGAACCACTTAAAGAGGAAGTAGGCGACGAACACCGCCAGAATACATTTGAGCGCGTCGCACACGATGGTGATGATGGCGGGCACCTTGCCCACCGAGCGCAGCACGTTGGTAAACCCCGCGTTGCCGCTGCCCATTTCGCGGATGTCGCTCTTTCCCTTGGTGAATATCTTGGTGACGATCACCGCGGGGTTGATGCTGCCTATCAGGTAGGCAATGACCGCTGCCAGCAGATACAGGTACCAGTTCGCGGCAATGATTCCTATTAATGTATCAAACATTACTTCTCTCCCCTTTCGCGCACTACCATTTTGATGGGTGTTCCCTCCATACCGAACGCCTCGCGAATACGGTTTTCGAGATAGCGCAAATAGGAGAAGTGGAACAGCTCCTTATCGTTGCAGAAAAAGACGAAGGTCGGCGGCTTGACGCCCGCCTGCGTCATATAGTAGATTTTCAGGCGCTTGCCCTTGTCGGACGGCGGCTGCACGCGCGTTGTCGCCTGCGCCAGCAGCTCGTTGAGCATACCTGTTTTAATGCGGAGACAGGCGTTTTCGCTGCTCATGACAATGCTCTCAAAGAGTCTGTCGAGGCGCAGCCCTGTCTTGGCGGAGATGAACACCTGCGGCGCGTAGGACATGAACGCAAACTCCGCGTCGAGCTTCTTGCGGAACTCCTGCATGGTTTTGTCGTTCTTCTCAATGGCGTCCCACTTGTTGACGGCGATCACGCAGGCGCGTCCCGCGTCGTGCGCCAGTCCCGCCACCTTGGTGTCCTGCTCGGTGACGCCCTCTGCGGCGTCTATCATAATAACGCAGACGTCGCTGCGCTCAATCGCCATTTTGGCGCGGAGAATGCTGTATTTTTCAATATCGTCGTAAATACGGCTTTGGCGGCGCAGACCCGCGGTATCGGTGAAGTTGAACCTGCCGAAGCGGTTCTCCACCAATGTATCGATCGTGTCGCGCGTGGTGCCCGCGATATCCGAGACAATGCAGCGCTCCTCGTCGGTGATTTTATTGATCAGCGACGACTTGCCCGCGTTGGGCTTGCCGATGACCGCTACATTGATAACGGCGCTGTCCTCCTCCTCGTCGTCGGCAAAGTGCAGGTGCTCAAACACGCGGTCGAGCAGATCGCCCGTTCCGTGACCGTGAACGGCGGAAACCTGCACAGGCTCGCCCAGCCCGAGGTTATAGAACTCATAGAACTCCATAGGCGGCTCGCCCACCGCGTCGCATTTATTGACGCACAGCACAACGGGCTTGCCCGCCTTTTGCAGCATTTGCGCCACGTCCATATCGGTGGCGACCATACCGCTTTTGAGGTCGGTGACAAGGATGATCGCCGAGGCGGTGTCGATGGCAAGCTGCGCCTGACGGCGCATTTGCGAAAGGATAACGTCGTCGGTTTTCGGCTCAATGCCGCCCGTGTCCACCACCATGACGGTATGACCGCACCATTCGGTTTCACCGTAAATGCGGTCGCGCGTCACACCGGGCGTGTCGTCCACAATGGACAGCCGCTGTCCGATCAGTTTATTAAACAGAGTACTCTTGCCGACATTCGGTCTGCCGACAATCGCAATAACAGGTTTATTCATATGAATACCTCCTCTGCCCGCTTATGGGTAGAATTGATAATGAAGAATGGAAAAACAGCGTCGGCGCTCGTTGCATCCAACCCGCCCGCGTGTCGCGGGAGCCAATCCGGCAACGTGACGTTGCATCCAATCCGCCCGCGTGTCGCGGGAGCCAATCCGCGCAAGCAACGTTTGTTAGCAACTTTACCTCAGGCTCACGCGTTATGACTCGGCGTGCGCCGTGGGCGCTTTCTCCGCGCAAGCGACGTTTGTTAGCAACTTAACCGCTCACTCACGCGCTATAGCGCCCCGTTAGCTAAACGTTTTTGTAAAATGCATTCTGTCAAAAAGGGCACCCTGCCGCGCTATAACGCGGCGTGCGCCGTGGGCGCTTTCTCCGCGCAAGCAACGTTTGTTAGCAACTTAACCTCATGCTCACGCGTTATAACGCGGCGTTTGTCCGACGTTTTGCCAAACCGACTTCTTAATAGCCGCACCGAGTGCAGCGTCACGCTGCCACTGAGAGCCGAGGCACTAGCCGCACCGAGTGCAGCGTCACGCTGCCACTGAGAGCCGAGGCACTCGGCCGGATAGAAAAACAGGGCGTGCAGAAAAGACTGCCGCCCATGGTGTAGACTTGCTATTCTGATTAAGCGTCTTTCTTTTCGACAACCTGTCTGCCCTTATACATGCCGCAGTTGGTGCATGCCTTGTGAGCAGCGGTCAGCTCGCCGCAGTTGGAGCAGGTTACGAGCGTGGGAGCCTCGAGCTTCCAGACAGATGAACGTCTTGAGCTTTTTCTCGCGTGTGATGTTTTTCTGGCGGGTACTGCCATGACAAAAGACCTCCTTATATGTGTTGTTTAATCCATAAGCTGTTTCAGGATTTCCAGCCGCGGGTCAACGCTTTTGCCGCTGCACGCGCAGCTGCCCGCGTTGAGGTTCTGTCCGCAGTCGGGGCACAAGCCCCTGCAGTCCTCTCGGCAGAGGTTCTTCTGCGGCAGGTCGAGCAAAATGTCGGTGATAACCACCTCGTCCAGCTCCACGGTGAAATCGGGGGTTTCAATATAATCATCGTTGGTGTCGTCAACCAGGGTCTGCGCCAAATAATGCGTAAAGGACTTTTCCTCGCGGCGCGTGAACGTCTCGGAGCAGCGGTCGCAGCTGCGCGTGTAATCGTAGCGGCAATCGAGCGTGAGCGTCACAAGACCCGTGCGGTTGTGAGCGGTTGCGGTGACAGCGACGGGCGATGTGAATGGAAAAACCCCGTCGATATCCATGTCGGCGATATCAAGCTCATAGCTGAGTTGTTGCGTGTGACCCTCATTGAGGAACACGGATTTGAGTTCAAAAAGCATGACAGCACCTCATACCATCTCAACGTATATTAAAACGCTGTCTACTATTATACAAAAGGTTTTCCTCTTTGTCAACCTGATTTTTTGAGAATTTGCGGTTATTTTTTCGATAATCAGGCGTTTCTCTGCCCAAAAGCGGAGCTTTTTGAATGCGGAGCTTTTCGAGTGTGGAGTTTTGGTCGGGCAGACAGGTTGGCTTTTGAACAACCTTGTCTGCCCGATTCCATTAAAATAAATTCGGTCGGGAACACATTGCATATGAATCGCAAGCTGTCTGCCCGACCGAAATTTTCAATTGTCAATTGTCAATTGTCCATTCTCAATTGTCCGTTATCTTCTCGGCGGATTGTTCCGGTTCTGCGGCGGCAGATACTCGGAGCCGTTCATGCGCGGAGGCTGTCCGTACGGCGGGACGGGACGCTGATTTTTCTTTCTCGTCACGAGGATAATCGGAATGACGACAGCAGGCGCTGCGCCCAGCAGCAGCACTGCCGCGCCGATAATGATCACCCACATCCACGGAAAGCCGTCGGAGCCGTTTTTGCTGCCCGTATTGCCTCCCCTGCCGATGGTCATCGGGAAGGTTCCGTCGGAAACATAGACCGCCGTGCTCTCCTCAACCTTGGCAGTCGCTGCGGCTGTCGCGGGCTGCGTTGTCTCCTTCGGCTTGGTGGTCTCGGCGGGCTTGGTTGTAACGGGAGCCGTAGTGACGGGAGCGGTGGTGGCAGGCGGCGTGGTGACGGTCGCGCTCTCGCTCGGCAGCTTGGGAAGTATCTTGATTTCAACGTGGTTGGAATCGTTCCGGCAGACGCGCCGCGACTCGCCCTCGGCGTCCACGGTGGGATTCTTGGTGATTTGCCATTCGTCCCAGGCGTGACCCGTCGCGGGGATGACCACCTCGTTCTTATCGGCGATCTCGTTATTGCCCATCGGGTCCCAGTAATATTTATCGCAGACGGGGCACTCATAATGCTCCTTTACGCCGTTCGCGGTACAGGTGGGATAGCTGAAGCCCACATAGTGGAAGGGGTGCGGATGACCTGCCCCCTTGTAGGCAAAGGTGTCGGAATAGACGATAGCGGAAAGAGATGTGTCGTCAAACACCGCGCACACGCAGAACACATAATCGCCCGGACCGGCATTTTTCACCGTATCGGAAAAGTCGTAGGAGACTTCGCTCGTGGTATAGTCGGACAGATAGCTGCTGTCCTTGTACAGCGCGATCATGTAGTAGCTCACCGGCTTTGCGGGGGGCTTCCATGTGGCGGTAGCGCCGCTCCATACGGGGTCGACGGGGTCGCCGCCCGCCGCAAAAGCGGAAAGCACCGCCATGCAGCAAAGCATCACACAAAGCGCCGCGGCAGCCGCGCGCCTGAAGGATTGTTTCACGGTTTGAGTCATAATGAGCACCTCGGTTCAAATTTATTTTCCTCGGTTTTATTTTACCACATTATTAAGGAATTTTCAATCGAAAAATGTCCGCGCCCGCGTGTCGTGGGAGCACCCTGCCCGGGGCGCTCGGTCGGACAGGGGCAAGCCCTGTCAAAGTCAAGAAAACATTCATATGAATTCGGTCGGGAACACATTGCATATAAATCGCAAAGCTGTCTGCCCGACCGAAATTTTCCATTTTCAATTTTCAATTGTCAATTGCCGTCAGGCTTCTTCCCGACCTTCACTCCACACTCAACACTCCACACCCAACACGCAAAAAGGCCGACCCTTATCGGGTCAGCCTTTTGAAGTTGAACGGAAATTATTCGGAAATCAGACCTTCTCGCAAACCGCGTTGATGGAATCGGGAATGTCCGCCTCGTCTGCAGAGATCAGCAGAACGATGTTGGTGGAGCAAGCGTCGGAAAGATTCTGGAGCTTCGCGGTGAACGCCTCCAGACCCGCAATGCCTTCCTTGCAGATTTTAAAGGTGGAATCAACCAGGATATCTGTCACGTCGTAGTTGCCCGCGCAGATGCCGCCGATGAAGCCGTAAAGCATATCGTAGCCGGAGATGGCGTACTGGTCGGTGTCGATGAGTCTTGCCTTGTGGGTGACGTCATAGGTGAGCTTTGCGCCCTTTTCAATGACAACAACGTTGCCCGAAGATGCGTCAACCGCCTCTTTTGCGCGAGAGATGAGCTTCTTTGTCTTTCCTGTGCCTTTTTTTCCGATAAGTAAAGTAACCATGATGAAGTTCCTCCTGAATTTTATTGATAGTGGTAGATTATCCCAGTCTTGCCTCGAGAGCCGCCTTCTGGTCTTCATAACCCGGCTTGCCGAGCAGCGCGAACATATTCTTCTTATAGCTTTCCACGCCCGGCTGGTTGAAGGGGTTCACGCCGAGCATATAGCCCGAAATCGCGCACGCCTTCTCGAAGAAGTAAATCAGATAGCCAAGCTCTGTCTCGTTCATCTCGGGAACGTTGATCACAACGTTGGGCACGCCGCCGTCGTTGTGCGCAAGCACGGTGCCCTCGAACGCCTTTTGGTTCACAAAGCCCATGGTCTTGCCTGCGAGGAAGTTCAGTCCGTCCACGTTGGTGGGGTCGGTGCCGAGGGTAACTTCCTTCTTGCA
>ONEN01000011.1 GCA_900316815.1 uncultured Eubacteriales bacterium
CATGGAGCAACTCAACCGTAAACTCCCGCGCTCGTTGCCACGAGGGGGCAGAACGCGCTATCGGCGTATGGCAGCAACTCAACCGTAAACTCCCGCGCTCGTTGCCACGAGGGGGCAGAACGCGCTATCGACGCATGGAGCAACTCAACCGTAAACTCCCGCGCTCGTTGCCACGAGGGGGCAGAACGCGCTATCGGCGCATGGAGCAACTCAACCGTAAACTCCCGCGTTATCGCGCGGCGTTAGCCAAACGTTTTTGTCAAACCGACTTCTCCAAAGCCGCACCGGATGCAACGTCACGTTGCCACTGACTGCCGGGGCACCCGGCTTAGTATTGTTTGCCCCAGAATACCATGTGCCCGGCGGGCTTGCCGCAGCACACACAGACGTCGGCGAGGTGCTCCTCCTCAAAGGGGATGCAGCGGCTCTTGACGCCGCCCGTCTCGTCCTTGATCTTATCCTCGCAGGCGCTGTCGCCGCACCACATCGCCTTGATAAAGCCCGGCTTGTTGGCGGCGATGTCGAGGAATTCCTCGTAGGTGGTGGCGGTAAAGGTCTTTTGTCTGGTGTTCTCCAGCGCGCGGTCGTACATGTCGTCGTGAATCTTTACCATCAGCTCCGCGACGAAATCCGCAAGCTGCTCCAGCGGCACAAACGCCTTTTCTCTGGTGTCGCGGCGGACGACGACGCACTGTCCCTTTTCGATGTCCTTGGGGCCGATTTCAACGCGCACGGGCACGCCCTTCATCTCGTATTCGGCGAACTTCCAGCCGGGCGCGTGGTCGGAATCGTCCAGCTTTACGCGGAACTGCTGCGCGAGAACCGCCTTCAGCTCGTTCGCCTTTTCCAGCACGCCCTCCTTGTGCTGCGCCACGGGAATGATAACCACCTGAACGGGCGCGATCTTCGGGGGCAGCACCAGACCGTCGTCGTCGCTGTGTACCATGATCAGCGCGCCGATCATGCGCGTGGAAACGCCCCAGGAGGTCTGGTGCGGGAAGTGCAGCTTGTTGTCCCTGCCCGTGTAGGTGATGCCGAAGCTCCTGGCAAAGCCGTCGCCGAAATAGTGCGAGGTGCCGCCCTGCAGGGCAACGCCGTTGTGCATCATCGGCTCGATGGTGTAGGTCGCCTCGGCTCCCGCAAACTTTTCCTTCTCGGTTTTCTGACCGATGACAGCGGGAATGGCAAGGGTTTCTTTATAAAAATCGTTGTAAACATGCAGCATACGCAGGGTCTCCTCCTGCGCCTCCTCGGCGGTAGCGTGCATGGTGTGACCCTCCTGCCAGAGGAATTCGGAGGTGCGCAGGAACGGACGGGTGGTCTTTTCCCATCTTACCACGCTGCACCACTGGTTGTACAGCTTGGGCAGGTCGCGGTAGGTATTGATGACCTTTTTGTAATGCTCGCAGAACAGCGTTTCGGAGGTGGGGCGCACCGCCAGACGCTCGGTCAGCTTTTCCTGACCGCCGATGGTGACCCACGCGCACTCGGGCGCAAAGCCCTCTACATGGTCCTTTTCCTTCTGCAGCAGGCTCTCGGGAATGAACATGGGCATGTAGACGTTTTCGTGGCCTGTTTCCTTGAAGCGTCTGTCCATGTCCGCCTGGATCAGCTCCCAGATAGCGTAGCCGTAGGGACGGATAACCATGCAGCCCTTGACACCGGAATAATCAACCAGCTCCGCCTTTTTAACAATATCGGTGTACCATTTTGCAAAGTCAACGTCGCGGCCCGTGATAGCCTCGACCATCTTTTTGTTTTGTGCCATATTTCCTGCCTCCGTTGGGGTGAATAATTTGTATAACATTTCTATTATAACGTTTTTTATCTTCAAGTCAAGAGTTTGAAAGAAAAGGGCGCAGAAAAAGGCGTGCCGCGCACGCCTTTTCGGTGTCTTATTTATTGCCGCCCTTCTGGGAGTTGGCAATGCCGGCTCTGGTCTTCTTCACCTCGGCAAGCTGTGAGGAAAGGGTTTCCTCGGCACGCTTCATAATGCTGTCCACATACACGTTGGTCGCCCTGCGGATCTCCGTCGACTTCTGCCTGGCGTCCTCAACGATCTCGCGCGCCTTTACCTGCGCCTCACGCACGATCTCGTTCTGGTTGAGCATGACCTTTTTGCGCTCCTCGGCTGCCTGAATGATATTTTCGCCTTCACGCTTCGCTTCGCTGAGAATCTGCTTTCTGTCGGCGACAATGTTCTTTGCCTGTCTCACTTCGGCGGGCATGGCGTCCTGAATCTGGTCGATGATGTCATAAATATCATCGCTGTTTATCAATACCTTACCGCCCGAAAACGGCATTGCCTTCGCGTCGCTTACCAAATCCTGAAGCTGGAGAATCAAATCGTCAACTTTCATTTCTATCCACTCCTATTGAAATTGCTTTATTATTTTTATTAAAACCTCATTTGAGGGGGTATATCCTTATCAGCGGTTCCTCAGTTTTGCCGCGATTCTCTCGTGAACGCAGGCGGGGACAAAATTGCGGATGTCGCCGCCCATGGAGCCGATTTCACGCACCATGCTCGAGCTGAGGAAGGTGGAATCCGCGTCGGCGGTGAGGAAGATGGTCTCCAGCTCCGGATTGAGCTTTTTGTTGGCAATGGCCATCTGGAACTCGTATTCAAAGTCGGACACGGCGCGCAGTCCCTTGACGATCGTGTCGATGCCGCTGTTTTTGCAGTAGCCGGCGAGCAGACCCTCAAAGCTGACGATCTCAACGTTGCGCAGCCCCGCGGTCGCCTGCTGCAGCAGGTCAATGCGCTCCTCGGTGGTAAAGGTCGGCGTCTTGCTGGAATTGACCAGCACCGCCACCACCACCTTGTCAAACATGCCCGAGGCGCGTTTGATGATATCCAAATGTCCGCAGGTCACGGGGTCAAAACTGCCCGGGCAGATAACTGTTTTGCTCATGCTAAATAATCCTTATGTCTGTAGGTTGTGATTTTTATTTTTCCGTAGCGGTACTGCCTGTCGAGCACAAAAGCGCCGTATTGCTCCGCAAGCGCCTCGTCAAGCGGATTCTCCGCGATGATAACGCCCGTTTCGTTCATGCAGGCGGGCACCAGCGAAAGCGCCTCCTGCAGCGCGCCCGTGCGGTAGGGCGGGTCGAGAAAGGCGATGTCGGCGCGCAGGGCGTTCATGGCGAGAAAGCTGCGGAAATCCGCCTGCACCACGCGCGCGTTCTGCTCAAGGCGGGTCGTTTTGAGATTGCGCCTGACCGCCTCGACCGATTTTTTGGAATTGTCGATAAAATACGCCTGCTTCGCGCCGCGGCTGAGCGCCTCAATTCCCATCTGACCCGAGCCGGCAAAGAGGTCGAGAAACACCCTGCCCTCGGTTTGGAACTGAATAATGGAAAAAACCGCTTCTTTTATTCTGTCGGCGGTGGGTCTGACGTCCACCCCCTCAAGGGTTTCCAGCCGTCTGCCGCGCGCCGAGCCTGTAATTACTCGCATAATCATTCCTCGCTATTGAATCAGTATAACATACAACGCTGTTTTTTACAAGCCTAATTTTACGAATTTGGTTCGTTTTCGCCGTGAAAATAGCGGTAAACCGCGCGCGCCGTGTCTTTTGTCATCTTCGGCGCCGCCTCCAGCTCCGCCAGATCCGCCTTGGAAATGTTGTCCACGGTGCGGAAATACTTCAGCAGCGCCTTGGCGCGCACCTCGCCCACGCCCTCAATGGCGGTCAGCGAGCTTCGGAAGGTGGTATTCTTGCGGCGCTGGTGATGGTAGCCGACGGCAAAGCGGTGTACCTCGTCCTGCATTTTGCTCAGGAAGGCAAACAATGACCGCTTGGAGGAAACGGCTATCTCTCCCCCGTCGCCCGTGACGGCGCGGGTGCGGTGCCTGTCGTCCTTTACCAGACCGAAAAGCGGCACCTGTATATCCATGCGCGCCAGCACCGCGCGCACCGCCGCCACCTGCCCCTTGCCGCCGTCCAGCAAAATCAGGTCGGGAAGCTTGCCGAAGCCCTCGTCCGCCGGCTCCGCGTTCCGGTATTCCTCAAAGCGGCGCGTCAGCGTCTCCGCCATGGAGGCGTAGTCGTCCTGCCCCTCGAAGCCCTTGATTTTGAATTTGCGGTAGGCGCTTTTCAGCGGCTTGCCGTTTTTATAGACCACCATGCCCGCCACGTTTTCGGTGCCCGCGAGGTTGGAAATATCGTAGCATTCTATATATTCGGGCAGCGCCGCCAGTCCGAGCGTCTGCCGCAGCTCCTCCAGCACGCCGAATTCGCGCACCGTGGCGCCCTTTTGCTGGGCGAGCGCCTCCGCCGCGTTGGCGCGGCACATCGCGCACAGCTGCGCCTGCTCGCCGCGCTGCGGCACGAGGAGCGATACCTTGCTGCCGCGCTTATCCGTCAGCCAGCGCTGCATGTCCTCCATGCCCTCAAAGCCGTCGGCGAGGGCGATATTTTTGGGGATATCCTGCCGCAGGGTGTAATAGCTGACGAGAAATTCCTCTGTTTCGGAATCGCTGTCGCCGCTGTCGAAGATAAAGCTCTCGCGGTCGAACAGCCTGCCGCCCTCGAAGCGGAACACCTGAAAGCAGGTTTTGCCGCCGTTGCGGAAGGCGGCGATCACGTCCTCGTCGAGAACCTTGCTCAGCACGACCTTCTGCTTGTCGCCCATGCGCCTGACGGCGGCGATTTTGTCGCGGATGCGCGCGGCGCGCTCAAACTCGAGGTTCTCCGCCGCCGCTTCCATCTGCGCGGTGAGCTGCCTGACGGAAGCGGACGAGCCGCCCTTGAGGAAGTCGAGCGCCTGCTGCAGGCTCTCGCGGTAATCGTCGAGCTTCACCCTGCCCGTGCAGGGCGCCATGCACTGCCGTATGTGATAGTTCAGGCAGGGACGTCCCTTGCGGAAGTCGCGCGGGAACTGCCTGCCGCAGGTGGGCAGCATGAAAATTTTGTTGGCTTCCTCCACCGCGCTCTTGACGTAGTAGCTGCTTTTGTAGGGGCCGATATAGGTGGCGCCGTCGTCCGCCTTTTGCAGCACATAGCTGAGCTTGCCCCAGTCGCCCGCGCTGACGCGGATATAGCTGTAGCCCTTGTCGTCCTTGAGCAGGATATTGTATTTGGGCGTGTGCTGCTTGATGAGGCTGCATTCGAGGATAAGCGCCTCAAATTCGCTGTCGGTGATGATATACTCAAAGTCGTCCACCCGGTCAACCATCCGGCGCACCTTTTCGGGATGGTTGTTCTGCGAGCCGAAATACTGACTGACGCGGTTCTTCAGCGCCTTTGCCTTGCCGATATAGATAATGCCGCCGTCCGCGCCGTGCATGATGTACACGCCCGGCAGCAGGGGCAGCGCCATCGCCTTTTTGCGCAGCTCGCTCATTTTCGGATTCATCCTCTCACCTCCGCGAAATCCCGGCCAAAAAAAAGGGGCGGATCACTCCGCCCGATGATTCATTGATACTCTCTTACTCGGCAAAGCCAGACTCAACCAACTCCGCAAGACCCTCAACCGCGTCGGTTTCGTCTGCGCCGTCAGCGATAATCTTAATGACAGTGCCGCCGATGATACCGAGAGACAGCACACCCAAAAGACTCTTCGCGTTAACGCGGCGCTCTTCCTTCTCTACCCAGATGGTGGCCTTGTACTCGTTGGCTCTCTGAATAAAGAACGTGGCGGGACGCGCATGCAGACCTGCTTTGTTCTGAACTAATACTTCCTTTACATACATTTGAAATACCCTCTTCTCTATACATAAAAAATTGGTGATTTGGCTTAACCTCTCTAACATTATAATCATTTTTTACGCCAAGGTCAATATGCTATTTTATTTTCGTTTGAATATTCACCCGACGTAGAATTACACGCCCGTTTATTGTGCAATATAACAAAGATTTACGTCGATATTTCTGTAATACCCTTGACATATAGCAATCTTTTACGGCATTATGACCTATTTCATCATTTCGGGGCGTTTCAAAGCGGTAACCTCAAGGGCTTTTTCGCGCCTCCATTTTTCGATATTCAGGTGGTGGCCGCTGAGCAGCACCTCGGGCACCGCGCGGCCGCGCCACTCGGCGGGCTTGGTGTACTGCGGGTACTCCAGAAGGCCGTTAAAGTGGCTCTCCTCGGTAAAGCACGCGTTGTTGGACAGCACGCCCGGCACCATGCGGCACAGCGCGTCGGCAAAGACCATCGCGGGAATCTCGCCGCCCGTGAGCACATAGTCGCCGATGGATATCTCCTCGTCGATGAACGCGTCGAGCAGGCGCTGGTCAACGCCCTCGTAGTGGCCGCAGAGGATACAGATGTTGGGAATATCCGCCATTTCGCGCAGCCGCTTCTGGCAGAGGGTTTTGCCCTGGGGCGACATATAGACAAAGTGCGGGCGCGCGCCGACCTCCTGACAGACGGACTCAAAGCAAAGCGCGATCGGCTCCGCCATCATCAGCATACCCATGCCGCCGCCGTAGGGCGTGTCGTCCACGCGGCGGTGCTTGTCAAAGGCGAAGTCGCGCAGCTGGTGCGTATGGATTTCCACCGCGCCGCTTTTCTGCGCCCTGCCGATGATGCTCTCGTTGAGCACGGGCGCGAACATTTCGGGGAACAGGGTGATGATATCAATCCGCATCGTCAAAAATTCCTTTCATGGGCGTTATGCGCACCACGCCCTCCTCAATATTGATCTCGCGCACCACCTCGTCAATGACGGGCGCAAGATAGTGTTTGCCGTCGCGGGTGATTTCATACACGTCATTGGCGCCCGTGCGCAGCACGTCGGTGAGCGTGCCGTAGAGGGCGCCGCTGTCAAAGTCGCGCACCTCCAGACCGATTAAGTCCTGCACAAAGTGGACGCCCTCGTCAAGGCGCACGTCGTCGCGGTTGATGTAGACGATTTTGCCGCGCAGCCGCTCGGCGTCCTCGATGGTATCCACGCCCTCGATTTTGCAGAGGGTGATGTTTTTATGGGGACGCGAACGCACCTTGATAGCCGTTTCGCCGCGCTCGTCGAGATAGAGCGTCTTGAACGCGCTCAGAAAAGCGGGCGAATCCGCCCACGGCTCTATGCGCACCTCACCGCGGATGCCGTGTGTACCCACGATTTTGCCGCTGTCCAGAAATTGTTTTTTCATATTTACCTTCACTCCAATCGCAGCTGCTGCCGTGATAGTTTTTATTTAGTATGGTTCCCTTATTTCAGCTCCACGATGGTCACGCCGTCCTCGCCCTCGCCGAAGGTGCCCAGACGCTGTGACTTGACCGCCTTGTGGTGACGGAGATGTTGGTTGATTTCTCGTCGGAGCACGCCCGTTCCCTTGCCGTGGATGATCGTCAGCTTGGTCACACCCGCCAGCACCGCGTTGTCTATCGCCTTGTCCACGATGGCGACCGCCTCAAAGGCGGTCTGACCGCGCACGTCCACCTCGGTTTCGGGGCGCACATCCATGCGACTCGGCACGCTGCGCGTGCTTGCGAACTTGGGAACGTTGGGCTTGAGCTTGGATTTGAGCAGGCGCAGGTTTTTGATGTCTACGCGCGTCTTGATGATGCCCGCCTGCACCAGCACCACGCCGTCCTTGTTCGGCGGCGCCAGCACTGTGGCGTTTTTGTCGATATCATATATGAGCACCTCGTCGCCCACCTTGAGCGGACGGGGCAGCTTGTATTCCTCGTCGGGGGTGTTCTTGAGCTTGACCGGGTCGGCGTGCGCCTCCATCCTGTCGATGTCGCGGCGCAGCTTGGAGCGCCCCTCGGCGGAAAGCTCCTTTTCCCTGCGCGCCTTTTCCAGCTCCTCCACCAGCGCGTCCGCCTGTGCGCGGGTGCGTGAGATAATGCGCTGCGCCTCCTGACGCGCCCGCTCGATTTCGCGTTCCGCGTCCGCCTGCGCGCGTTTCAGCTCGTTTTCCGCCTTCTGCTTTTCCGTATTCGCCTTGGCGGTGAGGCGGTTGGCGTTCTCCACCTGTTTTTCCAGACTCTGTCGCTGCTTTTCGAGCTTTTCCACCACATCCTCAAATTGGCGCGACTCACTCGACACCAGCGCCTGCGCGCGCTCCACCACCGCGCCGTCCAGTCCCAGCCGTTTGGAAATGGCAAAGGCGTTGCTCTTGCCGGGCACGCCGATCAACAAGCGGTAGGTCGGCTTGAGGGTCGCCACGTCAAATTCGCAGCAGCCGTTTTCCACACCCTCGGTGCGCAGGGCGAACTCCTTCAGCTCCGCGTAGTGGGTGGTGGAGGCGATTTTGGCGCGCTTCTCGCGCAGCCGCTCGAGTATGGCGATCGCCAGCGCCGCGCCCTCTACCGGGTCGGTGCCCGCGCCCAGCTCGTCAATCAGGCAGAGGGTGCCCGCATTGGCAAGCTTTAAAATCTGGATAATATTGGTCATATGCGCCGAAAAGGTGGACAGCGACTGCTCTATGCTCTGCTCGTCGCCGATATCCACCAGCACGCGGCGGAAGATGCTCAGCTCGCTGTTGTCGGCGCAGGGCACCAGCAGACCGCACATCGCCATCAGCGTGAGCAGTCCCAGCGTTTTGAGGGTGACGGTTTTGCCGCCCGTATTGGGTCCCGTGATGACGAGGGTGTCAAAATCCGAGCCGAGGCTGATGTCGATGGGCACCACCCTGTCCTTGGCAATCAGCGGATGCCGCGCCTGCTTCAGACGGATGACGCCCCTGTCGTTGATGACGGGCTTGGTGGCGCGCATGGCGTACGCCAGATCCGCCTTGGCGAAAATAAGACTGAGCTGCGTCAGATTGTCGTAGCTGCGGATGATGGAATCCGCGAAGTCGCCCGCGTTGGCGGACAGCTCAAAGAGGATGCGCTCAATCTCCTCCTCCTCCTTGTTTTTCAGCAGCTTGATGTCGTTATTCGCCTGCACCACGCCCATCGGCTCAATAAACACCGTCTGGCCGCTGGAGGAGGTGTCGTGCACCAGTCCGGGGACGTTGTTGCGGCACTCCGCGCGAACGGGCACAACATACCTGCCGTCGCGCTGGGTAACGATGGTGTCCTGTAAATATTTTATGTATTTGCTGCTGTGGATGATTTTATCGAGCACCTCGCGCGCCTTGGAGGACGCGGTGCGTATTTTACGGCGGATATCGCTGAGGGTGCTGCTCGCCTTGTCGGAGATTTCGTCCTCGCTGATGATGGCGGAGGTGATTTTTTCCTCGAGGTATTTATTGGAAACCAGTCCGCTGAAATAGGGGTCGAGGGTGGTTTCCACCGACGAGCACCGCGACTGCCACTCCCTGACTGTGCGGATAATCCGCAGCGTGTCGGCGATTTTGAGCAGCTCGCCCGCCGTGAGGCAGCCGCCTGCCTCCGCGCGGCGGAGGTTGCCCGCGCAGTTGACCGCGCCGCCGAAGGAGGGAGCGCCGAAGCGGCCGCTCAGCGCCACCGCGTCGTCGGTCTGCTGCAGCAGGTGCTCTACCTTATGAAGGTCGGTCTGCGGCTCAAGGGAGAGCGCCCTCTCGCGCGCGTCGGGCAGCGTGGTCTGCGCCGCCAGTCTTTCCAGTATTTTATCAAGTTCCAGTGTTTTGTAATGTCTGTTCATGGTCAACAAATCGCTTTATAAAAATGTAGTGTTTTAAAATCCTTTTCAAACCGCTGCTGCACATACGCCTCGCTCGCGCGGTTGAGGAGCGCCAGCCCCTCGTCGCCCAGCGCGAACGAAAACAGCTTGCCGTCGTCGGCATACACCGTATGGCGCAGGGCTGTCAGCGCCGCCTCGGTCAGCGGCACCGCGCCGTCCGTCGGCGCGCCGCAGTTTTCGCAGGCGATGGCGCCCGTGCGCGGATAAAAGTACATAAGCGGAGCGGCATACACGCCGCAGCCGCCGCACATCACCAAATCGGGCAGATAGCCCGCCATGGCGGTGAGGCGCATTTCCACGCAGGGCTTCACCAGCGCCGCGCTCCGCTTGCCGCTGTCGAGAAGATAGAGCGCGTTGAGCAGCAGGCTGAGGTGCTTGTCGGCGTTTTGCTCGCGCGGGCAGGCGGTGAGCGCCAGCTCGCAGAAGTACTGCGCCAGGCACATCTTTTGCACATCCTGCCGCAGCTTTGAAAAGATGCGCAGGGAGCGCGCGTCGCCGACGGAATAGCTGTCGCGCCCCGTGTGGAAGGTGAGCAGGGCGTAGCTGAGGAGCGAGGTGGCGGCGCTTTTACCGTTTTTGATATTTTTCGCGCCGCGCACAAACGCCTTTACCACGCCGTGGGGTTTGGTGAGAACATGCACCAGCTTATCCTGCTCACCGATATTCTGTTCTTTGATTATTAATCCCTCTGTCCGGAATTTCATCTGTATTCTCCTGCGAGCGTGACGCTCGACCCAATCCGCGCTATCGGCGTACGGTTGCAACTTAACCGTCTAATCCCGCGTTATTACGCGGCTTTCGTCCGACTTTTTGGTTAAGCCGATTTCTCCAAAGCCGCGCCGGGAAGCGCGGCACGCGCCCGCGCCTGTATCTTCCATCTCTTTAGCCCGCTTATAGGCGAGATAGTCAAGCACGCTGCCCGAGTTCAAAAACAGCCGCCACTGATTCCATTCTTCCATATCAACACCTCCATCGGATAGTGTTGACAAACAAGAAACAAATATACTCGTTGCCACGAGGGGGCAATCCGGCAACGTGACGTTGCATCCAATCCGCGAAACCAATGTATGTTAGCAACTTAACTGTTAATTCCCGCGCTCGTTGCCACGAGGGGGCAATCCGCGCTATCAACGTTTTACCAAAACTTAACCTCTTGCTCCCGCGTTATAACGCCCCGTTAGCTAAACGTTTTTGAAAATACATTCTGTCAAGAGGGGCACTGACCGCAGCGGCACGCTGCCCCGCGTTATAACGCGGCGTTCGTCCGACTTCTTTGTTAAGCCGATTTATCCAAAGCCGCACTGACCGCCGCGGCACGCGGCTAGTCGAAGTTTCTTTCGTCGTAGCCGAAGTTTTGTACCAGCTGGGCGCGGTTGCGCCAGTTCTCCTTCACCTTGACCCACATTTGCAGGAACACCTTGCAGTCAAAAAAGCGCTCGATGTCCTGACGGGCGTAGCTGCTGATTTTTTTGAGCATGGCGCCGTTCTTGCCGATGATAATGCGCTTGTGGGTCTCGCGCTCGCAAAATACGGTGGCGTCGATGTCCAGGATCCCGTTGTCGCGCGTTTTCATTTTTTCTATGAGCACCGCCGTGCCGTGCGGTATTTCCTTGTCGGTAAGACGGAGGATTTTTTCGCGGATGATCTCCGCCACGATCACGCGCTCGGGCTGGTCGGTGAGCGTGTCGTCGTCAAAGAAGTGGCCGCCCTCGCCCGCTTCCTTTTTCAGCTCGTCCAGCAGCTCGTTCATGCCGCTGCCGTCTTGCGCGCTGACAGGCACCACCGCGTCAAAGTCATACAGCTGCGTGTAGGCGAGGATCTGCTTCATCAGCACGTCCTTCTCCGCCAGCATGTCGATTTTATTGATCGCGAGGATCGCAGGCATGTGCAGCGAGCGGAACTTTTCTATGAGGTTCAGCTCGGTCTGCCCGGGGTCGCGCCCCGCCTCAACGACCAGCATACAGCAGTCCACGCCGCCCACGCTCTCGTTGACGGAACGCACCATGTATTTGCCCAGGGTGTTCTTCGGCTTGTGCATACCGGGCGTGTCAAAAAACACCAGCTGGTATTCCCCCTCGGTGAGCACGCCCGTTATGCGGTTGCGCGTGGTCTGGGGCTTTGCGGATACAATGGCGATTTTCTGCCCGAGCAGGCGGTTGAGCAGGGAGCTTTTGCCCACGTTGGGTCTGCCTACAATGGCGATAAAGGCGGATTTGTCATTTTGATTCATAGTTTCTCCTGTCGGAGCCTGTTTATTTTTATTACGGGCTCTTTATGTAGTATAGTAGTAAAAAGGGAACGATTTGCGCCGTTCCCTTTATAGCCTGTTCATTTTTCAGAGCTTGTTCGGAATGTAGCTGGAGGACGCGGGCAGTCCGAGCTGCTCCATCACCAGCTCCTCCTTTTCGCGCATTCTCACCTTCTCCAGCTTTTCAATGTGATCGTAGCCGAGCAGGTGCAGCACGCTGTGCGCGGTGAGATAGCCGACCTCGCGCTGGAAGCTGTGTCCGTAAAGCTCCGCCTGGTCGCGCGCCTTTTCCACCGAAATAACCACGTCGCCGAGAATCTTGGCGCCTGTCTCCATGTCGATGTCATACACACCGTTTTCGCCCATGGGGAAGGACAGCACGTCGGTTTCGATGTCCTTGTCGCGGTACTGCTTGTTCAGCTCGCGGATACCCGCGTTATCGGTAAAGGTGACGCTGATTTCCGCAGGCCCCTGAAACTTCTCGAGCTGCAGCACCGCGTTGCAGCAGCGGCGCACCAGCATACGGATTCCGGTGGGGATTTTGACTGTCTTTTGCTTGTTTGTAATAACTACTCTGATTTTGTCTGCCATATTACCACCCTTTTTTCTTTCTTTGTATTCGCGTATATATTCGTGAAACGTTTATCGTTTTGGATTCGCGTCAAGCTTTGCGTAAGCCTTGATGATGTCCTGCACCAGCCGGTGGCGCACCACGTCCTTCTCGTCAAAGGTGCACTGCCCTATTCCCTCGATATTGCGGAGGATCCGTATGCAGTCCTTGAGTCCGCTTTTGGCGCCGTTGGGCAGGTCGATCTGGGTGATGTCGCCCGTGATGACCATTTTGGAGTTAAAGCCCAGACGCGTCAGGAACATTTTCATCTGCTCGCGCGTGGTGTTCTGCGCCTCGTCCAGAATGATGAAGCTGTCGTCCAGGGTGCGGCCGCGCATATACGCCAGCGGCGCCACCTCGATGTTGCCGCGCTCCACATATTTCTGATAGGTCTCCGCCCCCAGCATATCAAAGAGCGCGTCGTAGAGCGGGCGCAGATAGGGGTCTACCTTGCTCTGCAGATCGCCCGGCAGAAAGCCCAGCTTCTCGCCTGCCTCCACCGCAGGGCGCGTGAGGATAATGCGGTTGACCTGCTTGCTGCGGAACGCCGTGACCGCCATTGCCACCGCCAGATAGGTCTTGCCCGTACCGGCAGGCCCCACGCCGATGGTGATGGTGTTCCTGGCTATCAGATTGCAATAGCGCTTCTGACCGATGGTTTTCGGCTTGATGGGCTTTCCCTTGGAGGTGATGCAGATGCAGTCGCCCGCCAGCTCCTCGATTTTGTCCTCGCTGCCCGCGTTGACAAGCGCGATGCAGTAGCGCACGTTCTGCTCGCTCAGCGCTTCGCCGCGGCTGAGAAATTGCAGCAGGCTCTCGATAACGGTCGTCGCCTTGGCTGCCTGCTCCGCCTCGCCCTCTACCTTGAGCTCGCTGCCGCGGCAGGTTATTCTGACGCCGAACGCGCGCTCAATGAGCTTGATGTTGCTGTCAAAGCTGCCGAAAAGCGCGACGGCGTTTTCCATTCTGTCAATATTGATAATTTGTTCCGTAATGCAAGACTCCCCGATTGTTCTCTATTATAAGATTATAGCATATTTTGACCATAATTTCTCGCGAAATCCGAAAAAACTGTTAGAATTTCACATTTTTGTATAAACGCACAATTTCAGGGTGATATTTTTCAGTTCATTTGTAATTGTTGCCCTCTGTCTGTTGCCCTTTGGGGCATTTGTATGTTCCGTTCAGTCAAGTTTCCGCTTCTGCGCCGTTTCGGAAATCCCGCTCCCGCCTCGGTGTGACGCCTTTTTCAGCAGATTTTTCACTTCCTGCAGATTCTCCGCCACGCCGTAGAGCAGCCCCTCCAGCTCCGCCGCGGGGTTGTCCAGATCGGGGACGAGCACGGTGCGGCAGCCCGCCGCGTGAGCGGAGCGCACGCCGTTCTGCGAGTCCTCCAGCGCCAGACATTCCGCGGGCGGCAGTCCCAGCCGCGCGGCGGCAAGAAGGTAAATATCGGGCGCGGGCTTGCCGTGCGCCACCTCCCGCGCGCTGCATATCACGTCGAAGTAACGGAGCAGCCCCACCTGCTCCAGATAGCGCGAGGCGCGCTCCACGGGCGTCGCCGTTGCCAGCGCAACGCGATAATCCTGCTCCCGCAGCCATTGCAGCAGCTCCGCCGCGCCCTGCTTTGCCTCCACGCCGTTTTCGGCGACGAAAGCGTCCATCAGCTCCACACGCTTGTCGCGCACCTCGTCATAGACAAACGACTCGCCGAACCAGCCCTGCAGCTTTTCTATCGCGAACGGTCTGCCCAGCGAGCGGATCCCCAGCGCGTGGCGCGGCTCCATCGGGAAGCCGAAGCTCCGCGCCGCCTCGCACCAAAACCGCACATAAAGCTTTTCGGTGTCGAGCATCACACCGTCCATATCGGAAATAACCGCCTTAATCATGTTGTTCACCGCCTTTTGAAATATTGACAAGCAGAATGCCCGCCGCAATCAGCGAAAGCGACAGCAGCGTTTCCCAACGAAGCACGCTCTCGCCGAGGAGCACGCCCGACAGGAACGCGCCGAACACGGGCACCAGCAGGTTGAATACGGATATTTTACTTGCGGCGTGCAGCTTAAGCAGCGCCGTCCATATGCTGAACGCCGCCGCCGACACCAGCGCCAGCCACAACAAAATCAGCACGCCCTGCACGTTCCAGCGCAGGCTGCCGCCGAAGAGCAGCCCCAGACCGCACAGCCCCCCGCCGCCGAGCAGCAGCTGATAGGCGGTAACGGTCACGGGGTCGCGGCCTTGGGTCGTCTTTTTCGCAATGATATTGCCCCCCGCCGCAAAGACGGTGGAGCCGAAAATCAGTGCGTCTCCGGGAAGGGTCTGCGCCGAAAAGCCGCCGCCTCCGTTCATCACGAGCACCCCGCCGAAGCCGAGCACGCAGCCTGCGATCTTCCACGGCGTGAGGCGGTCGGAGCGGAAGAACAGCGGCGCGGCGAGCACGGTCAGAAACGACGCGCAGGCGGTGATGATGGAGGTATTCGCGCCTGTGGTGAAGCCGATGCCGATATAGGTAAACAGGTATTGTCCCAGCGTCTGGAAGCCGCCGAGCAGCAGCACGGGCGCAAGGCAGTCCCGCCGCAGCGGCACGAACCGCCGCTTTTGCGCGCAGAGAAAGCCGAGCACCATCAGTCCCGCAAGCGAGAAGCGCAGCCCGGCAAAGAGCAGCGAGGCGCCGACGTCGCCCTCCGCCACAGCGAGCGCACGGTAGCCGAGCTTGATAAAGGGGAACGCCGTGCCCCACAATAACGTGCAAAGCACCGCCAACGCGCGCGCAACCGCGCCGCGGCGCATAACAGAAGCTTTCATTTTATCTTCTCCGTCCGTCAGTATAAGGACAGTATAGCACATCTGATAAAACGATTCAACACCGCTTGCATTTTCTCTCCGCAAATGCTATACTGTTCTTGCACTCAATTGATAGAAAAGAGGAATCAACCGTGAAAAAGCTTCTATACACCGCTGTTGCCGCCTGTCTTGCCCTGTCCATGTGCGCCTGCGCCGGGAAGGGCGTCTCGGTATCCGTTGCCAAGAGCAGCGGCGTAACTGACAGCGCCGTCAGCGCACAGGAAACAACCAAAGCGCCCGTCGCGGGAGACTTTGTGGAAACCAAAACCGAAAGACATCTGCCGGGAACCTTTAACTTTCTGATCACAGGTGAAAAGGGACAGGCGGAGGGCAGCGTGCCTAACCGCATACCGCGCCTGCTGCTGACAAGCGCGGACGCGCAGCGCATCAATGAAGAGATCGCCTCCGCCTACGATTCGCTGCTGGAGCAGCTGGAGGAGGCGGCGGCAACCCACCCCATGGGCAGAATCGACTACGTCGCCTATCTGAACGGCAACATTCTCAGCCTCGCCATCGAGTCCCGCTCCGTGGACACGCCGAACAGCACCTTTAACGTCTACAATCTCGACGTCACCACCGGCAAGGAGCTGAGCTATGAAGAAACCGCGGCGCTGTCCGACAAGGGACTCAGCAACGCGCAGGCGGAGGTGATTGCCGCCATCAACGAATTGTTTGACGATATGGCGCAGAACGGCGCTCCGAACAAGATCATCGAGCAGGCAAGATCGTCGAGCATTTCCGAGGAGAACCTCTCCAAGGTAAAATACTACTTCAACGGCGAGGGCAAACTGACAGCCGCCTTCCGCTACACGGGCGTAGCAGGCGCCTCCGACTACGGCGAAATCGCCGTCCTTTCCAACGAGTTCTCCTCACAGTCGTGAGGGAGCACCTGCACGACATCCACTCATCGCTCTCAAGCAAAAGCGGGCAGACATGCGGTTCATCACCCCATTGTCTGCCCGTTCCATATGTTACAAGCGGTCGTTCATTTTTGCGATTTTCCCTTTGATGCTGAAGTAGATGATCACCCAGATCGCGGCAAAAATCACCGCAAACAGCGCGGTAAACAGCGCGATCGCCTGCCATTTGAAGGGAAGCCAGCCGTTGGCAAGGTAGAAGAAGATGTAATCCAGAAACAGCACGGCACCCTGAATCAGTCCCGCCACGGGCGGCTGCATTCTGTCTACCGTGTGGACGGCGCTGATGCCCGCCGCGATGAACGCCAGCGCCGTGGCGCTGAGGATCTCCGTTATCAGCCTTGTGACGGAAACGGTGCTGACGACGCCGTTCATTTGCAGGAAGAAATACACGATGGCGAGAATGACGGGACCGCTTCCCGCAAACAGCGCGCCCCTCTTTAAAAATGTAACGATAAATTTTTTCATATTATTTCAGCTCCTTTTTAATGTCGGCAAAACATCTTCTCAACACATAATCCCTGTATCCGCTCTTGAAAATCACGTCTACGGAGCCGGAAAATGCCGCCGCGAATTTTTCTATTCGGTTTCTGTTGGCTATTGAGGATTTGTTGATCTTCATGAAGTAGGCGGGCAGCAGCTCGCCGATTTCATACAGCTTCCGCTTCAGGCGGAACCGCTCTCCCGAAACGGTGAGGGCGTAGGTCTTGCCGTTTTCCACCGTCACACATTCGATCTCGCTGAACGCCAGCACCTTGATGTCGTCCTCCGTGTAGGCGGTAATGCTGTTGTCGCCGCTGTAGCCGCGCACCAGCTCCTCCAGCCGATAGGCAAAATCGCCCTTGCTGCGGAGCGTCGCCTCTACCCTCTCCTCTTGGGTTTTGTCAATGGTCAGTTTGAAATTCATTGTCGCACCTCCTATGGTTTGTATTATAGCACAGATTTTTTCTTTGTGTTGTAAAATGCGGTCATCGGTCATTTTTCGGCGGCAAGCGGTATTTTTTCTCTATCAGCCATATGGACAACCGCAAAAAGCGCCGGTGGGCGCTCTCTCCCGCCTATGGAAACGTTCGTCTTTGAACGAGTGCATCAACGGCGGGAACAGAAGTTTCCTATAAAGTAAAGCAAAAAGCGGACGTGCCGCACGTCCGCTTTATCTATTGAAATATGCAATTAATTGAAATATGCCGCTGTCTTACCGGTTTCCGCGCACGACCTCACGGATCACGCGGGCGATGTGCGGCTGCGTCAGTTCAAACTTGTCAAGCAGCTCCCACGCGGGACCGCTGTAGCCGAATCTGTCCTGCACGCCGATACGGGTGACCTTCACGGGACATTCTGCCGTGACGACCTCGCTCACCGCGTCAGCCAGACCGCCGATGACGTTATGCTCCTCAACCGCGGTCGATGGGCTTGATGGTGTGGATGTTGATCAGACGGGCGGAAATACCCTCTGCCTCCAGCTCTCTCACCGCCTTGAGCGCCTCGTTGACGACAAGACCGGTCGCGATGACAGCGACGTCATAGCCCTCGTGCAGGGTAATGCCCTTGCCCAGCTCGAAATGATAGGTTGCGGGATCGTTAAAGCTCGGGATCGCCAGTCTGCCCAGACGGATATACACGGGGCCGCGGTATTCGAGCATCGCCTTGGTCGCCGCCTTCATTTCCCAGTGGTCGGCGGGATTGAGCACCATCATGTTCGGAATGGCGCGCATAATGCCGATGTCCTCAATGCACTGGTGGGTAGCGCCGTCCTCGCCCGTGGAGATACCCGCGTGGCTGCCCGCGATTTTCACGTTCAGCTCGGGATAGGCAACGGAGTTTCTGATCTGCTCAAAGGCTCTGCCTGTGGCGAACATCGCAAAGGAAGCCGCTACGGGGATCTTGCCCGCTGCCGCCATGCCTGCCGCTACGCCGATCATATTGCCCTCGGCAATGCCGCAGTCGAAGAAGCGGTCGGGGAACGCCTTTTTGAACACGCCCGTTTTGGTGGCGGCGGCGAGGTCCGCGTCAAATACAACGATATCTTTATTGGTCTCGGCAAGCTCGCAAAGCGCCTCGCCAAAGCTCTCTCTTGTCGCCTTCATCACTGTTTCAGCCATCGCACTCGCCCTCCAGTTTTTCGATTGCAGCCTCCAACTCGGCTGTCGCCTGCTCATACTGCTCCTTGTTCGGGGCTGTGCCGTGCCAGCCGACCTGGTTCTCCATAAAGGAAACGCCCTTGCCCTTGACCGTCTTGGCGAGGATCGCCGTGGGCCTGCCCTTTACGGTCTTTGCCTTGTTGAGCGCGTCCTCAATCTGCTCAAAGTCGTGTCCGTCAATTTTGAACACCTCAAAGCCGAACGCCTCAAACTTCTTGTCGAGGGGCTCGATGCCTGCCACTTCCTCAACGGTGCCGTCGATCTGCAGACCGTTCTGGTCCACGATCACCACGAGGTTGTCCAGCTTGTTGTGCGAAGCGAACATAGCCGCCTCCCAAACCTGACCTTCCTCCACCTCGCCGTCGCCGAGAAGGGTATATACACGATAGTCCTTGTTATCAAGCTTTGCGGCGAGTGCCATACCGCAGGCAGCGGAAACGCCCTGACCCAGAGAGCCTGTGCTCATATCAATGCCGGGGGTGCCCTTCATGTCGGGATGTCCCTGGAGCATGGCGCCCACATGGCGCAGCTCGGAAAGCTCGTCCCAGTCGAAAAAGCCCTTCAGCGCCAGCGTCGCGTACAGGCTGGGACAGCAGTGACCCTTTGACAGCACAAAGCGGTCGCGGTCCTCCCACTGCGGGTTCTGCGGATCCACATTCATCTCATTAAAATAAAGGTAGGTGAAAATATCGGCTGCGGAGAGCGAGCCGCCGGGATGACCGGATTTTGCGTGGTAAGTGCCGAGAATAGCGCCCAATCTGGACTCGGCAGCAAGAATCTGAAGCTGCTTGATTTGTGAACTATCCATAATCTAACCATTCCTTTCCGCCGCGCGCCTAACCTTTGGGCGCACTTCGTAACTACCTTAATTATACACGAAATAGTTAAAAATTCAACAAGCTTTTCTTCATTAATTTATTTTGTATGAAAATATCTAATAACGCTATTGAAACAAATAAGAATTGTGTTATAATTTATTAAGTAAAATTTTCTATGGGAAAATAGAGGTGAACGCCATGCTTTTAACTGCCGACGTCGGCAACACCAACATCAAGCTCGCGCTCTTTGAGGGCGACAGGCTGCGCTACAAGCTGCGGTTTTCCACCAACGACAAGATGACGAGCGATGAGTTCGCGGTGGAGCTGTACACGTTTTTTCAAATCTACCGCATCGATCACCGCCAAATCACGGGCTCCATCATCAGCTCGGTGGTGCCCAAGGTGACCCGTCCCCTGCTCGACGCCATTGAGATCGTCACGGGCGCGCACAGCCTGGTGATCGGTCCCGGGCTGAAATCGGGCATGGCGCTGCAGATCGACCGTCCCGAAACCCTCGGCGGCGACATCGTGTGCGGCTGCGTGGGCGCGTTTGAAAAATACGGCGGCCCCGTCATCGTGATATTCATGGGCACCGCCACCGTCATCGCCTATGTGGACGAGAACTGCGTGTACCACGGCGGCATCATCGCCCCGGGCGTAGGCATTTCGCTCGACGCCCTCACCAGCCGCGGCGCCCTGCTGCCCGCGGTGGAGCTGCGCACGCCGCAGAAGGCGATCTGCACCAATACGGCAGACTGCATCCGCTCGGGCATTATGAACGGCACCGCCTGTATGCTCGACGGCATGATCGACAAATTCATGCGCGAGGCGGGCAAGACCTGCAAGGTGGTCGCCACGGGAGGACTGGCGCCCCAGATGATCCCGAACTGCACGCACGACATCCTCTATGACGAAACCGTCATCCTCGACGGTCTGAGGAGCATCTACCGCAGGAACCAAAAGGATAAGTAATGTATTGGTTTAAATGATAAGAACTTAAAATTATAATACTGACAATTCGCGTTTCACCTGCCCGGGCAGGGAGACAGCAGGAGGTTATCGTATGAAAAAGAACAGCAGAATCGTCAATGACAAGACAGAGCGACTGGTGGGGCTGGGCATTATGACCGCGGTGGTCATCGTATTGCAGGTGATCGCCACCTTCATCCATTTCGGCCCCTTCTCCATCACGCTGACCATGGTGCCGATCATCGTCGGCACGGCGATGTACGGCATAGGAGCGGGCGCGTATCTGGGCGCGGTGTTCGGCGCCATCGTGGTGATCATGTGCCTCACGGGAGGCGACGGCGGCGGCGCCATGCTGTGGAACGCCAATCCCATCGCCTGTCTGCTTCTCTGTATGCTCAAGGGCACCCTCGCGGGACTGGAAGCGGGCATTCACTACAGAGCGCTCGAACGCACCAACAAGGTGCTTGCCTGCGTAACGGCGGCGCTGACCGCGCCCGTTGTGAACACGGGCATCTTCCTGCTGGGCATGGTGCTGTTCTTCAAGGACACGCTCCTGATCTGGGCAGGCGACACCAACGTGCTGTATTACATCATCTTCGGCATTGTGGGCGTCAACTTCCTTATTGAGCTGGGACTGAACATGGTGCTCAGCCCGGCAGTCGTCAGAATCATTCAAATCGTGAAAAACCGGGACAACTGAAGCAATGAAACAGAACCGAATTCTGGATATCCTTCTCGGCGCGGACACATACGTTTCGGGGCAGTCGCTCGCGGAGCAGCTGGGCGTATCGCGGCAGGCAGTGTGGAAGGAAATCAAAGCGCTGCGTGCGCGCGGCTACACCATTGAATCCGTCACCAACCGCGGCTACCGCCTGACAGGGTCACCCGACTACCTCAACGCGGCGGCTGTAAAAGCGCACCTCACCGCCAAAATCATCGGCTGCGAGCTGGAGGTACTGGAGTCCGTCGGCTCCACCAACGACTACCTGAAAATCCTCGGCGCAAACGGCTGCAAAAGCGGCGCGGTCGCGGCGGCGCGCGAGCAGGTGAGCGGCAAGGGCAGGATGGGCAGAACCTGGCAGAACAAAAAGGATGAGAACGTGATGTTCTCGGTGCTGCTCCGTCCGAAGATGGCGCCTGCCGAGGCGGGCGCGGTCACGCCGCTGGCGGGGCTTGCCGTCTGCAAGGCGCTGCGCAGCTTTACGGGGCTGGACTGCCGCATCAAGTGGCCGAACGATATCATCGTAGGCAGGAAAAAGCTCTGCGGCATCCTCACCGAGATGAGCGCCGAGTTTGACGCGGTGGAATACATCATCCCCGGCATCGGCGTCAACGTTGACCAGACCGCCTTTCCGCCGGAGATTGCGGACAAGGCGACCTCCCTGCTGCTCGAAACGGGCAGGCGCTTTGACAAAAACAGGCTGCTCGCCTGTATGCTCAACCAACTGGAGGAGGACTTTCGCCGCAGCAATCTGGAGTTAAAGAGACAGGCGCTGGCGGAATACACCGCGCTGTGCGCCACGCTGGGCAGGAACGTCTCGTTCACGCGCGGCGGAGAGCCTGTGAGCGGCGCGGCGACGGGCATTACCGAAAGCGGCGAGCTGGAGGTGACCCTTGCCGACGGCAGCGTGTGCCGCGTCAATTCGGGCGAGGTCACCGCGCAGGGAATCTATTGATAACAGGCTATTTTGAAATAAAAACAAAACAGGGACAGCCGCAGCCGTCCCTGTTTTTTTCATGCGCCGTTGCCACCGGTCATCCCTGTATAAAAGCTTTCCGAAGCATCATCCTTCATCCGCCCGGAATGAAAGCAAGGATGAAGAAGCAGATAATGATTGTTAATAATCCCCGTCCGTTTTCTTCAATTCCTCAAAATCCACGCCCGGCTGCCAGCCGTCGCCCTCCTGAACGGCGTACCAATCGGGGTACTGCGTGTTTTGATACACATGGTCATAGCGCGTGGACGCCTCCACCACGCCCGTACTGTCGTAATAGGTGTTCACGCCCCGTATCGACTCCGAATAGCGGTTCGCCGAACGGTTGTGAGAGGCGGCGTTGTCAGCCGCCATCTGCCGCTGCACGTTGGAGGTGTAGGCGTTGGTATCGGCGATGATCTGCGCGCGGCGGTCAAAGGAAGCCGACTGCGCCTGCGAAATGTTCATCACGGTGCTCTGCGCGAGGTTCATGGCGTCGGCGCGCGCCTGCTCCATGCCCGGAAGGAACTGCACCGACTGACGAACGCGCTGCAGCTCCGCGTAGGCGGCGTCAAACGCCTCCTCGGTCGCCATCATCGAAATCTCATAGGGCGTATCCCAGAAAATATCCTCCTGCTGCCGCGCGACCATCTGCGGCATCATCCGCACGCCGAACATGCCGTAAACGGGCGCCATTTCCATGGTGCGGACGTTGGACAGCCGCATAAAGCGGATGACGCGGGTCTCGGCGTAGATTTTCAGCCTTTGCCCGTACTGCGAAACGCCGCTGTAGGTCTTGCCCGCCCAGCCGGCGGCGACGTCACGGAAGCCCTGCTGCCTGTACTCCTGCACCGCCCTGCGCTGCACCTGCAGCTCCTCCTCGTCGGGCTGCCGCTCGTCCGTGACGGTGAGCGAGGAAAGCCCGTAGGTCTGCGCCAGCTCGTCGCAGTATTCACCCGCGCTCACCAATGATTTCAGGCGGAAAAACGAGGGCGTCCGCGAAACCGTCAGGTCGTCCAGGCGGTTCTGGAGCATCGCCGTCTGCGGCGTGTAGTCGATATGGCGGTAGAAGCTTTCGCACACAAACACGATCCGCGCGGAATCGTCGGGCGCTGTGAGGATGACCGCCGCGACAAACGGGTTGCTCACCAAATCGAAACGGTTGTCAACGAGCAGGCATTGGTACTGCCAGCCCTTGGGAAGATAGCACTGCAGCAGCGGCCTGTTCCGTATAAGGGAATCATTGGGGACGGTGAGATAGTCCGTCACTCCCCTGCCGGCGGGCGGCATGAGCACGGGCTGCGCGGCACGCCGCGGATGAAGCTTGTACGCCGCGCCGCACTGCGGACACCGCGCGACGGCGTCTCCCTGATGAAAGAGGACGGACGCATGACATTTGGGACATTCAAACCGATTGGACACGGTAACACCTCCGTTTGTTTTCTGTTCCCATTGTAGCACATTCCCCGGCAAAATGCCACAGGTACAGCAAAAAATGCTGTACAAATCCATTATGACAACGCAATGGTATTTATCATGCCGCAAAGCGGCAATTCATGTGCCGCAGGCACTATTCATTACGCAGTAAACTCATGCCGCAAAGCGGCTATTCATTCCTGTTCCGACGCCGGAAAAACCTTACAAAGTTTTCGATAACGGAAACCGTTGATTCAGGAATGAATAGTCCGCGTGCGCCGAGGACGCTTTCTCCGCGCAAGCAACGTTTGATTAAAGCCTAACCGTTAACTCCCGGCGCGCTCATGCAAAAAATGCTCCCCCGATTTTACGGGAGAGCATTTTTTAACTGCCGACGGGGAGACGGCAGGGGGCGTATTCATTTTTTTCAGCGCGTGAGGAAGATATGCAGGAAGTCCCTGAACACCTCTTCCCACGCCGACTCGTGGTGGGGCTTCTCGGGAAGGATGACCGTTTTGAGCCGTTCGGGCGGATAGCACGCGCCGAGCATACCCGCAAGTCCTTCCGTACACATGCGGATGATCTGCTCCAGCCCCTCCTCGCCGCCGGAATAGAGGTAGAGATAGGGCAGCTCGCCCTGCGCCTTGCCCTGTACCCAGCCGGCAATATTCTGCGGACGGTACATCATCATCGCGGGAGAGAATACGCCCGCCATGGAAAAGACGTCGGGATGGCTGAGCACCGTATAGAACGCCTGCACGCCGCCCGAGGAGCTGCCGCAAAAGGCGGTGGCTGCGCGTCCCTTTCTGACGGGGAACCGTTCCTCTACGGCGGGCATGACCGTGTGGAGCACAAAGCTGTCAAAGCTCTCGCCCTGCGGAATCATCTGCCTGCGCACTTCCTCGGGCATGTCGGGATGGAACTGCAGCGGACCGATGGACGCGGGCGTCAGCTCGCAGGCGCGCTGCTGCGGGGTGCCGTCGTTGTGGATACCCACGATGATCGCCGCTTTGCCGCTGCTTTGGCGCTCCGCCTCCAGCGCCTCGGGCGTGTGCCAGCAGCCGAAGGCGCCCGGCGCCTGCTCAAACAGGTTTTGTCCGTCCGTCATATAGATAACGGGAAGGGTCTCGCCCTCCTCGTGCGCGGGCACATAGACGCGCACGGTCCTGTCTCCCGTGTCCGCGTAGGGCAGGGATAATACGGTCAATGATGCTTGCTTCATTCTTTTTCTCCTTTATCTCGCAGCGCGATGGACAGGAAACCAAAGCGGTCAACGATGGCGCTCTGTCCTCCTTTGTTGCTTGCCATAAATATGGTCAGGTTTTCTTTCTCGTTGATGCAGTCTGCGGCGGTAAAGTGACCTGTCAGGCCGAAGTGTCCCACGCCGCCGCCGAAGGAGACATAGAGGCCGTAGCCGTAGTGGTCGGATTCCTGCGAGTAGTCCGTTGTCATCGCCTTGTAGCTCTCGGCGGGAACCGACTTGCCCGTGCGCAGGGCGTTCATCCACGCGGTCATATCCGCCGCCGTGGCGATGATATCGCCCGCGCCCTTGCACAGTCCGGGCATGATGCCTGCGGGCACAAAGTCGGGCTTCTCATAGCTGAAGCCTTTCGCCCACTCCGGGGACGCCTCCAGCTCGTCCACCGAGCCTGTATGCTCCATGCCGAGGGGCGTGAAAAAACTCTCGCGCAGGAAGTCGATATACCGCTTGCCCGACACCTTTTCCACGATGTTGCTCAGCAGGAAGAAATTGAAGTTGGAATAGGAAAACTTTTCGTCCGGCTCAAAGAGCAGCGGCTGCGCGAACAGCCATTCCGTCAGCGTTGCGGTGTTTTCCTCGTCTGTCTTGTCAAAGGTCACCTCGTCCAGCGGCGTGTTCTCATCCAGATTCGGAATGCCCGAACGGTTGGCGAGCATCTGATGGAGCGTAATGTCCTTTCCCGCCTCATATGCGGGATAATAGGTTCCCAGCGTATCGTTCACGCTGAGCTTGCCCTGCTCCTGCAGCAGCATGACGGCTGCCGCGCAGAACTGCTTGGACACCGAGCCGATGGGCATGGGCGTGTCGATGGTGATGGGAACGCCGCCGCTGAGCTTGCCGTCTGCGTAAACGGCGACAGGCTTGCCGTCCTTTTCGGCGTAGACGACGCCGCTGTAGTGCGCCGCCTCCAGCTTTTCCAGCGCCGTTCTGACAGCGTCGTTGGCGGCGGTGAAGTCAACCGTTCCCGTCGCGGCGGGAGCAGAGTCGGCTGTCGCCAGCGGCGGTTCCGTTGCCGACGGCTGCTGCTCCTGCGGGGCGCACCCCGTGAACAGAAGGGCGGCGCAGACGGCAATCAGGGTGAGTGCGGCGATGAGTCGCTTTTTCATAATTTTCCCTCTCTTTTCCTCTCTTTTTCTCCTCAGCAGACCTGCACGCAGCTCATCAGCTGTGCAAAGGTCACGCCGTATTTTTCCGCAATATCTCTGGCGTAGCTGATTCCCTCGGGCGGCGCGATGTATACCTTATAGGAACGCTGTCCCTCGTGAATGCCCGTTATCAGGGAAGCAACCGCCAAATCGCCTTGAATGGTGTTCATTTCGTCCAGGTCAGTCGCAAGCTCGTGCATGTGCGTGTTGAAAACCGTCCTCGCGCCGAGGCAGCGCAGGGCGCGGACGACGTCCTTCGCAATGTACAGACCCTCGGTGAAGGAGGTCGTGGCGAGCGATTCGTTAAAGAGCAGCAGGCTCTTGTCGGTAGCCGCCGCAAAAATCTCGCTGATCCGCTTTGATTCCTCGCCCAGACGGCCGAGGTTGACGGTTTGGTTCTCGTCCGCGGGGAAGTGCGTGAAGATGTTGTCGCAGGGCGAGAGGCTGAGCGACTCGGCGGGCACATAGATGCCGTTCTGCGCCAGCAGGAAGAGCCAGCCCACCGCCTGGGTAAAGGTGGTTTTGCCGCCGCGGTTGGGACCCGTCATGATGTAGATGCCGTGCTCCCGGGTAAACTCGAAGTCGTTGCGGATGATGTCCTTCGCTTCGCCGCACAGCGCCTGAACGGCGAGCTTGATATTGTAAACGCCGCCGGAGCGCAGCGATTTGCTCTCGCAGTCAAGGATTTCGGGCTTTGACATAGGCAGTCCCTTCTGCATTGCCTGCGCGCAGAAGTCCGCCCAGCGGATGTAAAAGATAAACTCGGGCATAAAGCGGGTCAGGCTGTAGCCGCTCACGTCCACATAGCGCGACAGCTTGTTCTTGAGCTGCTTGACGGTGGGCGCCAGCATATCGGTCACCGCGCGGCTGAGGTTCTGCATCAGCGGATCGTCGGACGCGGAAACGCCCGAGGTGTGGATTTTGGTCATGTCGCCGATGTGCTTGCCGTCCATGATATCGCCGATGACGGGCAGAAACTCGATGAAGCGGTTGAACTTCTGCAAAATGCCCCTGTGGTCAAAGCGCTCGTGGTTGATGGACAGAATGCCCACCTCAACGGGACGCATCATGCTGTCGAGGTTGACGCCCAGGGTGATGCTGCGGATCTCGTCCATATCGGTGAGAAGGCTGTCGATGTCGGCGCTCAGGTGCTCAAAGCCGCTCTGCTCATAAACGGACGCCACATACGCCTTCATGCGTCTCAGCCCCTCCGACTGCACGGGGCACTCGTTGAGCGCGTTGTAGATTTCGGTGATGCACTTGATGTACACCTCCAGCTCGCGCAGGCGGTTGAGCAGCTGCCAGATGGGCGCCGCGGAATCATCCTGAAAGGACGCGCCGATGGTCTTGAGAAAATCAAGCTGATCGAGGGTGGCGGTGATCCTCTCGCGCAGGGCAGGGAACCGCATGATGTCCTCAAACACATCGCGGCGGTAGCGGATGGTGGCGGGGTCGCTCTCGAGCTGCAGCATCATGCCCTTGAGCAGGTTCTTTTCATAGCCGTTCTTCGCTACGCGGCTCAGCACATAGTCGAGCGACAAATCATTGACGGCGGCGTCGCCAAGCGCCTGACATTTCGGTTCTTTTCCCTGCGGATACAGTAAGCTTAAATTTTCCATGTGACTCTCTCCCCGTGTTCTGACTGAATTGGTTTTGTTGTTTGGTACAAGACCATTATAGCCCACGGGTCAACGCAAAGCAAACAATTAAACGACCGATTTTGCAACGCTTCCGACATCAACTCAACGCTCCGTTGAGTTCATCCGCATCAATATTACAGCAGAGGCTTATCGCGCTTAAAGTCTCCGAAGAAGGGGCGCGCGTCCTGCCCTGCCAGCTCGTCGGCAAAGCAGAGCAGCGGCAGGGCAAAGCTTTCTCTGCGGTAGGTATAGGCGTTGATTTCGCCGTCGAGAGTAGCCACAACGCTGCGCGTAAACAGCTTGCATGCGCAGAGCTGCTGCATACAGCGGTCTGTCTCCCGCACGTCCAGCCCGACGTTTTTGGCAATCAGCGCGGTGGCGACGGGCATGAGCGGAAGCGAGTACATATAGAAGATGATGCGCAGCAGCTTTTCGTCCGCGAGCAGGGCGAACACGCGGCGCAGGCTTTCAAAGTCGGAGAGACATTTGCCGACGCCCTCCTTCGGCTGCAGCATCAGGAAAAAGTGCGACAGACCGGGCGAGATGCGCGCGTTTGCCATGCCCTCGTTGAGGACGGTTTTGGCGAAATAGTCCTTTGTCTGTTCATCCGACACGATAGACTGCACGGCAAAGCGGTTCACAAAGTCGTCGATGGCGGAGGCGTTGCCGGCAAGCCCCACCTCGATAGCCCAGCAGACGTCGAACGCATAGCGGAACGCCTCCGCCTGCGTCATGCCGCACAGCCGCCGCGCTAAAGAAACCGCGATATTCTGCTTTTCCAGCCCGAACAGCGCGTCGACGCTCACGCCCAGCACCTCCGCAATGCGGGGCAGCAGCTCCGCGTCGGGCGTGCCGCCGCGCTCCCAGCGGGAAATCGCCTGCGTGGTGACCCCCACCAGCTGACCGAGCGTTTCCTGCGTCATATTGTTTTCTATGCGATACAGCTTTATCTGTTCTCCGATTACACTCATATTCTCCTCCCCCGCGTGTCGCGGGAGCCAATCCGCGCAAGCGACGTTTGACAGCAACTTAACCGTTTTCTCACGCGCTATAAGGCGGCGTGCGCCGAGGGCGCTTTCTTCGGCAACGTGACGTTGCATCCAATCCGCGCTATCGGCGTATGTCAGCAACTTAACCGATAGCGCCCGCGTTATGACGCGGCGTGCGCCGAAGGCGTTGCTAAACGCACTCTATCCAAAGCCGCACTGACCGCCGAGGGCGCTTTCTCCGGCAACGTGACGTTGCATCCAATCCGCGCAAGCGACGTTTGACAGCAACTTAACCGTTCACTCCCGCGTTATGACGCGGAGTGCGCCGAAGGCGTTGCTAAACGCACTCTATCCAAAGCCGCACTGACTACCGCGGCACGCGGGTTTGGGTGTTGCCCCAGCTTACTTCTTTCATTTCCGCCAGCGCCTTGTCGCGCACGGCGCGGAACACTTCATCCGTCGGCACGGTCTCCCCTGCCTCGGCGCAGCGCATAGCGTATATGCACGCCGCCACGTCCCTGTCGGGATGGCGCAGATAGCGCGAGAACAGCTCTACCCTGCGCTCCACCTCGGCGCGCTCCGCGCTCAGCTGCTCCATGTAGGCGTTGTTTTCGTCGATAATCTGCTGCAGCCGCTTGGGGTTCGCCTTGCGGATCTTCTCCCCCGCCAGCAGCGGATTGGAAATCGTGTCAAAATATTCCTTGGTTCTGCCGTACTGCGACAAAATCCGCCTGCAGCCGGGCAGCGCCGTGATTTTCTTTATCAGCACCAGCAGCACGGGAATAGCTGCTATCGCCGCGAAGATGATCCAATGGAGGAACACGGCGGCGAGCGTCAGCAAAACCAGCAGGATGGCGCAGGTGAGAAAGACAGGCAGAAATTGCTTTTCGGTTTTCTGCGCCTTGAGCACGCAGGCGGTGTTTTCACTCTCCCGCTTTTCGCGCTCGATGTCAATGCCCGCCAGCCTGCCCTCCCAGTTGGAGCGCATGGTGCCCACGGCGGAGCGTTCGCGCACGGCGGCGTCCATGCACTGCGCGCGCAGCTGCTCATGGTCGATTTTTCCCTTGCTCCTCTGCACCACCACGCGCTGGATATTGCCGCAGTACGGACAGACCGCAGAGGGCTGCTCCTCGTCGGCGATGATGTCGCCGCCGCACATGATACATTTCAAACGTTTCATGGCGCTTACTCTCCGTTCCTCGGCTTGCCGCAGCCGGAGCAGAACGCGCCTTTATTGCCCTTTTCACCGCAGGACGGGCAGTCCCAGAGAGCGGGCTTCGGCTTGCCGCAGCCGGAGCAGAACGCACCCCTGTTGTCCCTTTCGCCGCAGGACGGGCAGTCCCAGAGCGCCGCCTTGGGCTTGCCGCAGCCGGAGCAGAACGCGCCCCTGTTGTCCCTTTCGCCGCAGGATGGACAGCTCCAACCGCCCGCAGACCTGTTTTCGCTGCCGCTGCCGGTGTTGCTGTCAAACATATTTCTGAACTGCTCGCTGACCTTGCCCGCCGCCGACAGACCGACGCCCAGACCGATCATATCCGACATCATGGAGCCGCCTGCGCCGCCCGGGCCTGAACCGCCGGAGCCCATTTGTCCGATGCCCGCGGCGTATGCCTTCTGCACCTCCGCCTGCAGCTCGTCTTTCTTGTCGTAGCCCTGCGCGCGCATGACCTCTGCCTGCGCCATGCCCGACAGACGCATTTTTTCCGCCTCCGCCTGTGCGCGGATGACCTCGCGCTGCGCCGCCAGACGCGCCATCTCGTTTTCTGTGGCGCCCTTTTCCAGCTCCACCTCGCGCTTGGCGCGCACGATGTCCGCCTGCACCTCCGCCTCTTTGGCGCCGATGTACGACGCCGCTGTCAGCTCGCGCAGCTTCTTGAAGTTCTGATCGTCCTCGGGCAGCGACACGTTCGTCACAAAGAACTGCACCACGGTGAGACCGTACGCCTCAAAGCCCGGACGGATCTTATCGCCCAGCGCGGCGGAAAGCGGCTCCAGGTAGGAGTCGATCTCCATGATGTTGATGTTCAGGTCGCAGATGATCCGCGCGAGATGGGTCTTGACGGTGGTGGTGACCATCGAACGGAATATGCCGTTGAGCGCCATTGACCACTCGCTGTTTTCGGCGCTGAGCGCCTCGTTGCGCTCGTTTTCGTAGCCGCCGCCCTCTATGCGGTTGCCGTAGGAGTCGTAGCGCACGCTCTGCTCGCTCGTCCTGCCCGCGCTCTTGACGGCGGAGGTTCCCAGCACGTCGTCGCGCCGCAGACCCGAGAGCGTACCCACAACGTTTTTAAGCAGCACATAGGGGTCGGAGACGGCGAGGTTCATGTCGCCCGACGCGCCGATGTCAAGCGGGATTTTGGTTGCGGGGTCGATAAAGCGCACCCTGTCGGGCGTGCCCCAGCGGATTCCCATTTGCACGGTGCGGTTGATGAAATAGATTTCCGTATGGAACAGGTTGGCGCCGCCCGTGGGAATGCGGTAGAACTTTTTGAGCAGGGGGATATTCTCGGTTTTCAGGACATGCCTGCCGGGACCGAAGGTGTCCAGAATCTGACCGCTGCTGTAGAAAAACGCCTCCTGCGACTCATGTACCACCAGCATGGTGCCGAGGTTGAAGTCGGTGACAGGATGCTTCCAAACGAAGGCGGAGTTGTCGCCCTCGTACTTGATGACGTTAATGCCGAAGTCGTTGCTCGCGTTGCTCTTGCCAAGCTCCGCCGCCACGTCAGCGATAACAAAACCGCAGGCGGGGCACTTGGTTGACGAGCCCCTTCCGTTGGCGCGGATGGGCACGCCGCACTGCGGACACATAAATTTCTTTCTTGCCATGGATGGTTACTTCCCTTCTGTTGACCGGAATACGCGCATTGCGCTCACTATAATAATACCTTATTTCCTCGGGAATTGTCAATAAAAGACGGGATTCTTTTGTTAAAGACCACCGAATAAATAATTGTCATCATTCTTAAAAAAATTGATGACAAAGCTAAAATATTATGCTATAATGACTACAGAGAACTAATAAGTCCCTGACGGCGGCGCAGCTCCGCCTGTCCATAGAACGAAAAAGTGAAAGGATGAAACCACATGAAAAAACACAGGCTTACAAAACGGATCCTCGCGCTTGCGGCGGCTGCCGTCATGGCGGTAACGGCACTGGCAGGCTGCGGCGCGGGCGGCAGCGCAGGCGGTGACACGGGCGGCTCCAAGGCGCTTGACACAGCCCTGGAAGAAGCCGAGCCCAAGGTGAAGGATTACGCCGAAAACCAACAGCGCTACTCGGGTCTGTTCTTCGACAAAATGCTCAAAACGGCAGGCGAGGCGGCAAAGCTGGTGAACGCGGACTCCTCGCAGGATGATTTGAAGAACGCCGTTGAAAAGCTCAAGCTCGACAGCGTTACGGTAGCGAACGAGAGAGGTCTTATCGTCGCCTGCTATCCCGAGGACGAAAAGGGCAAGAAGCTCAAGGATCTGGAAGACAAACAGGCATTTTACCGCATCTCAAGAAACCTGGCAGTTAAGCTGGTAAAGGACCCCGTTCCTGTTGAGGGCACCAAGGAATATACCGTTCTGGCGGGCGTTGCCGGCGATAAGGTCGATGACAACGGCAGCTATGCCATCGTCGTCAGCCTCCGCACCGACGAATACAACAAGGTAACAGGCGCCGATATTGCGGAAAGCTGCGCCGAAAATACGCTGGTTCTCTCGGAGGGCAAGGTCATCAGCTCCTCCATGGAAAACGCGAAGGTCGGCAGCACGGCGGAGGAACTGGGCATTAAGGACGCCGATGTGGAAAAGGGCAGCTTTTCGCTGACCGTGGGCGGCACCTCCTACAACTGCAAGAGCAAGGTCATTGAGGACTACACCCTGATTTGCGCGGAAAAGAAATAATCAACCGTATATATCCATACCAAAAACAGCTGTCAGCGGATCATCCGCCGGCAGCTGTTGTTTTTTTTGACTGTGTTCCAATATACTATTGCCCGGAAATCTGCGCGAGCGCCGCGTTTTTATAGGACGGGTCCTCGGTGACCTCCCTGATAACCTTAAAAAACGAAGGGAAGCGGACGTCCGCCTTTTCGTCGCTCAGCTCAATCTCCAAAATGGCCTTGTCATCCCAGAAGGGATAGACGTCCAGCTCAAAATACTGGTTATCGTAGGTCAGGCAGTAGCGGTCCTTGCGTATCTGGCGTTTGGAGGTGTCGGCGCTCATCAGGAGGGTGAGGTATTCGTCCTTTGACAGCCGCTTTTCAACCTCCACGCGCTTGAGTCCGCTGACGGTGCGCTTGGTGGTTTTGAAGTAGAGATAATGTCCGTTTTCGCCGCGCCGGCGCACGCGCACCTCGTCGGCGTTGGCGGAGCAGAGATAGGTCTGGATGATTTCCACGCGGCGGCAGTGCGGAAGGGACTGTAAATAGGACAGGTCGGGATACGCCACCAGATATTTCCGCTCGATTTCAAACGGCTCCGGCTCGCCCAGAAAGGAGGAAATTTCCGCCATCAGCCGCTTCATCTTGCCGTCGAAGCCGGTGGAGTTGTCGATCACCCTGAAATGCGGGTGCCCCGTCCACGCGGCGATCAGCCTGTCGTCGAGCAGCACCGCCTGCTCGGGCGTTTCGGTGCGGGCGGCGTTGTTGGCTGTCGTATAGAACGCCTCCGCTCCCTTGGCGGCGGTGACAAGGTGAAAGACCGCGTCGTAGCTGTCGCGCAGCTCCACCTCGTTGCGGTGCAGCGCCTGCAGCACCTCGGCGAATGCCTCCGCGCTCATGTACGCCCTGCTGTCCATGGCGCCGCGGTCGCAGACGATCAGCACCTTCTGCGCCGTCATGGTGGCGGCAGCCTGCGCGAATGCCTTTTCTTTTTCCGTTTGCAGCTGCAGCTGGCAGCGCTGGAAGTCGGTTACGGTACCGCAGCTCCACGGCGACACGCCGCCCGTGATCAGCTCGGTGGCGGTTTCGGAGATAAACAGCACCGCGTACCCCAGCTCGGTAAAATAATCCTGGATACGGCTCATGGCGGTGGATTTTCCCGCGCAGGGGCCTCCCGTTATGACAATCTTAATGGTATCCCGTTTCATGGCGCGCTCCTTAGTCCGTATCGATCGATTCTCCGCCGCCGAAAACCGCGTTATATGCCATTTCCGCAGCGGAGAGGTCGGGCTGACAGTCCATTTGGTAATGCTCCGTAACGGCGAGCAGCCGCTTGTGCAGCTCCAACAGCTGAATCGCCTCGCGCGGGGTATTGCCGCGCAGCGACGCCTTGAGCATTTCGGGAAAGAGCGCCGCCTCCTCCGCAGGCACTATGCGGTTTTCGCCGCGCCGCAGCAGCACGATCGCCTTCAGCGGCGCGCTCCTGACGGCGGGCGTCGGGCTGATCATGCCCCACGGGGTGGCGTAGACGGTGGCGCCCTGCCCGTTCAGGCGGATGAACTGCTTGTCGTCGTTGATGATAAACGCATTTTTGCCCGGCAGCTCCGTCCACAGACGGGTATGCGTGGATTTGCCCGTGCCGCTCGGCGCGACGAACATCACCGCGCTGCCGTTCGCCACAACAGCCGCTCCGTGTACGAGCAGCACGCCGCGCTCAATCAGCGCGCGCGCCATCATCTCATGGATGGCAAGGTACTCCACACGGAAGGGCGGCAGGGGCACCGCGCGCAGGCTTTCGTTCTGCATCACCAGCGAGCGGATGTGCTCCCGCCACTTGCCCGTCACACAGAGAACCGTCCCGCCCTGCTCGCCGGTGAGGAAATCCTCAAAGAAACTCTTGGTGCGCGGCTGCGCGCATATGACGGTAAACAGCTCGTCCGCCACTTTAACGTCGAATTTTATCATATTGCCTCTTGTATTTCACGGCAAGCCGCAGCAGCTCCCCGGTGGGCGCCTCGGCTTCTCTGCTGTTGATGTCGTTGGTGATTTTGGTGGTCTCGGGGGTGACGGAAAGGGTGAAGGCGTTGCCCGAGAAGGTCGCCGCCGCTTCGGTGCCGTCCTTTACGCTCCCCAGCGTTTGGATGATCCCGTCCAGAAAGGAACGCTCCGCCAGCAGCAGCTCTCCTGCCAGGGCGTACCGCTCCTCCTCAAACACCACCTCCACAAAGGGGCGCTTGCCGCGGACGGTCTTTACTTTGTATTTCATCGGGTCAGTCTCCTTCGTAAATGGGATAGGCGGTGGTGATTTTCTTGCTGCTGTCGAGGTACATGTCGATCTCCAGATCGCCGCTGTAGCCGATCCACAGCTCGCCGTGCGGATTGCTCTTGTCGCTCAGCGCGTCCTGATATGCCTCGTTGATGGCGTCCACCACCTGCTGCGGCGACCAGTCCTCGGGATAGAAGGAGCTGAAGCCGTTTTTCTTTACGCCGCTGACCTTCACCTTCGCCGTGAACACGCCGCGGCTGTCACGGGCGCTCTCGGTGCCCGCGATGATCTCGCCCTTGCTGTCTGTCACGCGGCTGTAGTGATAGCCCGTGGCGTTGCCCTTGCTGTTGATGGTGCCGTCAAAAATATGCTCCAGCGTCTTTTTGGCAAAATGCTCCGTGTTCTTTAACGCCTTCACATCCGCCATCGTATAGGAAGCAGCCTTGGAGCTTGCTTTCGAAGATGTTTTGGACGACGCTTTGGATGAAGCCTTGGAGCTTACTTTTGAAGATGTTTTGGACGAAGCCTTGGAACTCACTTTGGACGATGTTTTGGAAGAAGTTTTGGAGCCGGCTTTGGACGACTTCTTGGAGGAAGCTTTGGAAGACGTCTTGGAGGAGGTCTCCGAGGATTCCTCGGCGGCGCTGTCCGATTCTTCGTCGTTCTCCGCCAAACGGGAAATGACCTGCCGCGCGCGGCTCTCGATGGACGAAACGTCCTTGACATTGACATTGACATTGCAGCCGCTGAACAGGGCGCAGAGCGCGAGGCACAGGCTCAGCAGCACAGCGGTCGGTTTACGTTTCATAAGAGTTCCTCTCACTTTCTGAGTTAGTGGTAATCAGCACGCCGTCCGCGCCGAGCGTACCGCCGCGGTACCGGTGGCTGAATAAAACGCTGCCCTCGGGCGGCAGGCTGACGGGCTCGTCGCCCGCATTGAGAGATACGGTGACGGCGCCCTTGCGGTAGCGGACAAGGCGCGGAAAGGCGCTGTCCGTCAGAAATTCCATATCGTCGCGCTTGAGGGCGGGATGGCTGCCGCGCAGGTGAACCAGCGCCGCGACCTGTGTACGGAAGCTGTCATACCTGCCGCTGTCGATTTCATCCCACGGCATGGTGCTGCGGTTGTAGGGCGTGCGCTTGCCGCGCATGGCGATTTCGGTGCCGTAATACAGGCAGGGCGTGCCCGCCGCGGTGAGCAGGATGGTCAGCTTCTGCAGCAGCTCGCTGCGGCCGCGGCAGCTCTCGCGCACACGCGCGGTGTCGTGGGTGTCGAGAAAGCTGAACAGCACCTCGTTGACCTGACGCGGATAGAGCGTGCGGCAGAAGCTGAGGCGGTGCATAAAGTCAACGGCGGTCATGCTGCGGTCACGCCAGAAGTCGCCCACGCAGCCCGAGAAGGGATAGTTCATCACAGAGTCGTACTCGGTGCCGTTGAGCCAGCCGATGGCGTCAGCCCAGATTTCCCCCAGCAGGAACACATCGGGCTTGGCGGCAAGGACGGCGGCGCGCACAGCGCGCAGAAAGCTGTGGGAAACCTCGTCGCCCACATCAAAGCGGATGCCGTCGATGTCGTAGTCGCGCACCCAGTGGGCGCAGAGGTCGGCAAAGTAGCGCTGCACCTCGGGGTTGTTGGTGTTGAGCTTGGGCATGGGCGCCCAGAACGAGAAGGTGTAATACCTGCCGTCGGCGACGGTGAACTCATGCTTCCGGAAGTCGTCGCTGTTGATGAAGAACCAATCGAAATAGCGGGAAGCCCTCCCCTTTTCGCACACATCCTTCCACGCAAAAAACTCGGTGCCGCAGTGATTGAACACCGCGTCGAGCATCACGCGGACGCCCAGCTTATGCGCTTCGCGCACCAGCTCCTGCAGAGCGCTCTCGCCGCCGAAATCGGGGTCGACGGTGTAATAATCAAAGGTATTGTATTTATGGTAGGAGTTGGAAAGGAAGATCGGCGTCAGATAAATGCCGCTGACGCCCAGCTCCTTCAGATACGGCAGCCTGTCGGCGATACCGCGCAGGTCGCCGCCGTAGAGGTCGTTGTAGCCGGGATTGGAAAAGTCGCCCCACTCGCGGAACCTGCCGTTGTTGACAAAGCCCGCGCCGCGGCAGAAGCGGTCGGGCATGATCTGGTACCAGACCGTGTCGCGCACCCACGCGGGCGGCGCGATTACGTCGGAGGGATTGAGCCACGGAAATTTGAAGTACTCGGTGGAAATGCGGCTGCGCTCCGCCTCGGGGCAGATTTTGTTTTCAAACACGCAGACGCGCTCTCCCTCCTCCTCCGCAATAAAGTAGTATTGCAGGCGCTTGAAGGCGGGGCGTATCTCCGCCGTCCAGAGCGTCTGCCGCTCAAGCTCGCAGTGCCTGCGCATGGGAACGGGCTTGCCCTCCCACTCGCGGCGGCGGTGCAGCTCGTGAATAAACGGATCCTCGCAGACAAGGGTGACAGCCTGCACGCCGCGGTCTGTCCAAAGGTTGAGCACCACGGTACTTTCGTCCAGGGCATAGCAGTCGCTGCCCGTTGAGCGGTGCCGAATGGCGGCGAGATTCATCGAATCACCTCACAATTCATAATAATTGCTGTTTACTTCTTTCCATTTTATCATATTCACAACGGTTTTTCAATTCATGTTCGGGATTTTTTGTGCATATATTTGTACAGTACCGAAATACATTTTCAGATTGGGGTGGTTGTTTTGCTGACAGCACTGAGCGTAAAATTTCCCGCGCGGCGGCGCGGGCTACTCGGCCGGGTAGAAAGACTGAGAGGCGACAAGGTGGAGGTGCAGCTGCGCAGAGCGAACGGCGTGACGCTGCGGCATATTATCTACACGGGCTACAGCGGCGAGGTCAAGCTGGAAAAGGCGGACGAGGCGGTCGGCATACGGCGCGACCGCCTGCTGTGCAGCGAGCGGCTCTCGTTTCCCCCGCACAGCGGCTACAGGCGGTTCCGCTCCGACGCGTTTTCCCGGCGGCTTTGCACCAACTTCGCGCTGAGCGCGCTGGCGCAGTGCGGCGCTGCGCCGAGGGTGGCGATTTACGACCCGGACGCCTGCTGCGCAGAGCTGCTGCCGCATGTGCTGGAGCTTTGCGGCGACGTGACGGTGGTGACGGACTGCAGCACGCCGTATTTTGCCGCCGCGGGCAGAGCGCTGGAGGAGCAGGGCGCCGCCGCGGTGATCACCCGAAGACGCGCCGATTTGTGCGGGCGCGACCTGATCATCGCGCCGAAGATCATCCGCGAGGCGCTGCCGGCGGAGCACGAAACGGTAACGCTCACAACGGGACGTCCCCTCATGCCGATCGGCGGCAGGGTGCTGTGGCGCTACCGTTTTCAGATGCCCGCGGACTTCGCCGCCATCAAGCCCGAGGAGCTGAGCGAGGAATACTTCTGCTCGGCGCTCTACACTCTGGAAAACCGCTACGAGCTCGGCTCGCTGGTACCGCTCGCGGCATACGGCGACGCGCTCGCCTGCGACGCGAAAACCCTCGCCAAGTGGCTTGACAAGCGATATCAAATGGCATATAATAAACAGGTTAGTAAATTATAAGGGGGAGCTTCGCTCCCCTACCGCTTTACGCCCCGAACGGCGGCGCGGTATTAACGGAAAGGATGAATAAAATGGCGGCAAAACCGACAATGCTCACTGAGGAAGGCCTCAAGAAGCTGGAAGAGGAACTGGAATATTTACATAACGTAAAACGAAAAGAGATTGCGGAAAAAATCAAGGTTGCCCGCTCCTACGGTGACCTTTCCGAAAACAGCGAATATGACGACGCGAAAAACGAGCAGGCGATCATGGAGGCGCGCATCACCACCATCGAAGCGATCCTCAAGACCGCCGTTATTATCGACGAATCCAACACCTCCAACGACCGCGTCCACCTCACCTCGCTGGTGAAGGTGGAGATGATCAAGACAGGCAGACAGGCGGAATACCGCATTGTCGGCTCGGGCTCCAACGAGGCGAACCCCAAGGAGGGCAAAATCTCCGACGAGTCCCCCATCGGCAAGGCGCTGATGGACAAGAGCGTGGGCGACGTGGTCGAGGTAGAGACCCCCGGCGGCGTAGTCGCGCTGAAGGTGCTGGAAATCAGCAAGTAATTCACAGGAAGGACGTTTACTATGAGTCAGAAGCCACAGCAGGCAAACACAAGCGACGTTATTCAGGCGCGCTACGACAAGCTCGACGCGCTGCGCGCCGCGGGCAGAGATCCCTTTGTCATCACCACCAGCGACCGTGACAGCTACACGGCGGACATCAAGAACAGCTTTGAGGAATATGAAAATAAAGACGTCTGCGTCGCGGGCAGAATCATGTCAAAGCGCGGCAAGGGCAAGGTTTCGTTCCTCGACCTGCACGACAAAACGGGCAAGATCCAGATTTTCGCAAAGTTCGACGACCTCGGCGAAGAGGAATACGGCTTCCTGAAAAAGTGGGACATCGGCGACATCGTAGAGGTCAAGGGCTTTGTGTTCAAAACCCAGATGGGCGAGATTTCCGTTCACGCCAAGGCGGTGCGCCTGCTCTCCAAGTCGCTCAAGCCCCTCCCCGAGAAATACCACGGTCTCACCAACACCGACCTGCGCTACCGTCAGCGCTATGTTGACCTGATCATGAACCCCGAGGTGCGCGACACCTTTGTCAAGCGCTCGCAGATCATCAGCAGCATCCGCCGCTTCCTCGACGCGCAGGGCTTCATGGAGGTGGAAACGCCCATGCTGGTTGCCAACGCGGGCGGCGCTGCGGCAAGACCCTTCCTGACCCACTTCAACGCGCTGGACGAGGATTTGAAGCTGCGCATTTCGCTGGAGCTGTATCTGAAAAGACTGATCGTGGGCGGTCTGGAGCGCGTATATGAAATTGGCAGAGTGTTCCGCAACGAAGGCGTAGACACCCGCCACAACCCCGAATTCACGCTTATGGAGCTGTATCAGGCATACACCGACTACCACGGCATGATGGACCTCACCGAGAGGATGTACCGTCACGTCTGCGATGAGGTGCTGGGCACCACCAAGGTGACCTACAACGGCATTGAAATCGACTTCGGCAAGCCCTTCGAGCGCATCACCATGCTCGACGCGGTCAAGCAATACGCGGGCGTTG
>ONEN01000120.1 GCA_900316815.1 uncultured Eubacteriales bacterium
TTCTGTGTTATCGTGAAAAATCACGAAAAAAATGTTTTTAATTCTAATACGGTAAAAAGATTTGACATTCTATATTATAATATATTCTGTGTTCTTATTGCATTTACTATTTTCAATGTTTAGATGGAGGAATCATCATGGAAAAGAAAGAGCTTATGTATGAAGGCAAGGCAAAAAAGGTTTATGCCACAGAGGACCCCGCATACTGCGTCGTTTCCTATAAGGATGACGCCACCGAGTTCAACGGTGAGAAAAAGGGCACCATCGTCGGCAAGGGTGTGGTAAACAACCGCATGTCCAATTTTATGTTTAAGCTGCTCGAGGAAAACGGCGTTCCCACCGATTTTGTGGAAGAGCTGAACGACCGCGAAACCGTTCTGAAAAAGGTTGAGATCGTTCCCCTTGAGGTCATCGTCAGAAACAAGGCGGCAGGCTCTTTCTCCAAGCGCTTCGGCGTTCCCGAGGGCACGCAGTTCAAGGCGCCCACGCTGGAATACTGCCTGAAGGACGACGCGCTCGGCGATCCCATGATCAACGACAGCCAGATCATCGCCATCGGCGCCGCTACCAAAGAGGAGCTCGACACCATCGCGGCATACACCATGAAGATCAACGCGGTAATGGTTGACTTCTTCAAGCAGTGCAACGTCGATCTGATCGACTTCAAAATCGAGTTCGGCAGACTGCCCGACGGCACCGTCATCCTCGCCGATGAGATTTCTCCCGATACCTGCCGCTTCTGGGATGTGAATACGCAGGAAAAGCTCGACAAGGACCGCTTCCGCCGTGATATGGGCGGCGTGGAAGAGGCATATGCCGAGATGATGAAACGCGTGGGTCTTGATAAATAATCAACCAAAACGACACATGAATTCGGATGGTGACACTTTGAATTATTCAATTGATCAGTATCACGCGGAAGGGCTGCACGAGGAGTGCGGCGTCTTCGGCATCCTCAGCGACGGTTCCCTCAGTCCCGCCTATGCCTGCTATAACGGACTTCTTGCCCTGCAGCACAGAGGTCAGGAGAGCTGCGGCATCGCGGTGTCGGATGAAGGCGTTATTGATTATCATAAAAATATGGGACTGGTCAGCGAGGTTTTCAGCAACGCGATCCTCGATTCGCTGAACGGTCAGATGGGCATTTCTCACGTTCGATATTCAACAGCAGGCGGCTCCGTGCTTGAAAACGCGCAGCCGCTTGTTATGCGTTATGTCAAGGGTACCATCGCCGTTGCGCACAACGGCAACCTGACCAACGCCGTTGAGATCCGCCGTGAGCTGGAGCAGCGCGGCGCCATCTTCCAGACGACCATCGACAGCGAGGTGATCTGTTACCTCATTGCGCGCGCGCGTCTGAAATGCCACAGCGTTGAGGAGGCGGTCATCGAGACCATGCGCCGCATCAAGGGCGCCTATTCGCTCCTCGTGATGTCTCCCCGCAAAATCATCGCCGCGCGCGACCCGCACGGCTTCCGTCCGCTCTGCCTGGGCAAATACAACGGTTCCGTTGTGGTTGCCAGCGAAAGCGCGGCGCTGGACGCATGCGGCGCGGCGTTCATCCGCGACGTGGAGCCGGGAGAAATTATCGTCATCGACGGCAAAGGGGAAGAGGGCTACCACAGCATCCGTCCCGATTTTCCCGACAAAAAGAAAGCGATCTGCATTTTTGAATATATTTACTTCGCGCGCAGTGACTCCATGATCGACGGCATGAGCGTTTACGAGGCGCGCAAGCAGGCGGGACGCATTCTCGCGCGCACCTGCCCCGTGGAGGCGGACATGGTCATCGGCGTGCCCGAGTCGGGCATCGACGCCGCTATCGGCTACGCGGAGGCGAGCGGCATTCCCTATGAAAAGGGCATTGTCAAAAACGCCTACATCGGCAGAACCTTTATCAAGCCCAGCCAGAAGGAACGCATGAAGAGCGTGCGCATCAAGCTCAATCCCATTGCGGACAGGGTGCGCGGCAAGCGCGTCATCATGATCGACGACAGCATTGTGCGCGGCACCACGGTTGACCGCATTGTCACCATGCTGCGTGACGCGGGAGCCAAAGAGGTTCATATGCGCATCAGCTCGCCGCCCTTCATGTGGCCGTGCTATTACGGCACCGACATTCCCTCGCGCGGGGAACTGATTGCCGTGAACCACAGCATCGAGGAGATCACACGTCTCAGCGGCGCGGACTCGCTGGCATATCTGCCGGTGGAATCCCTGCATGAGATGATCGGCTACGCGCCCACGGGCTTCTGTCAGGGCTGCTTCACGGGCGAGTATCCCGCGGAGACCACCAAGCTGACGCTCGAGGGCAAGGAGCGGGGCGGCATGTATGATTCCTGCGTCGGCTCCGACTCGTAAGCGCGCCGGTTACAGCTACAGATACAGATGGTATTCTACGTGACAGAAAGGACACCGTTATGATAAAAGACACCTATGAATCCCCCTTGTCCGCGCGCTACGCGAGCAAGGAAATGAAATATATTTTTTCACCCGACAAAAAGTTCAGAACCTGGAGAAAGCTCTGGATCGCTCTAGCGGAAGCGGAAATGGAGCTCGGTCTGCCTGTCACGCAGGAGCAGATTGACGAGCTGAAGGCGCACGCCGACGACATCAACTACGAGGTCGCCGTTGAGCGCGAGAAGCTGGTGCGCCACGACGTGATGAGCCATGTGTACGCCTACGGCGTGCAGTGTCCGAACGCCAAGGGTATTATTCACCTCGGCGCGACCTCCTGCTATGTGGGCGACAACACCGACGTCATTATTATGACCGAGGGTCTGCGCCTCATCCGCGACAAGCTGATTACGGTTATCCGCAATCTCGCCAAGTTCGCCGACGACTACAAGGCGCTCCCCACGCTGGCGTTTACCCACTTCCAGCCCGCACAGCCCACCACCGTCGGCAAGCGCGCCACCCTTTGGCTGCAGGAGCTGCTGATGGATCTGGAGGACGTGGAATACCAGCTTTCCAAGGCGAAGCTGCTCGGCTCCAAGGGCACCACGGGCACACAGGCGAGCTTTTTGGAGCTGTTTGACGGCGACCATGAGAAGTGCAAGGCGCTCGACCGCAAAATCGCCGAGAAAATGGGCTATCAGGCTTGCTTCCCCGTTTCGGGTCAGACCTATTCCCGCAAGCTCGATTCCCAGTTCCTGAACGTGCTCGCGGGCATCGCGCAGTCGGCGGCGAAGTTCTCCAACGATATCCGCCTGCTGCAGCACCTGAAAGAGGTAGAGGAGCCGTTCGAGAAGAACCAGATCGGATCCTCCGCGATGGCGTACAAGCGCAATCCCATGAGAAGCGAGCGCATCGGCTCGCTGTCGCGCTATGTGATGGTGGACGTGCTCAACGGCTACTTCACCACCGCTACGCAGTGGTTTGAGCGCACGCTCGACGACTCCGCCAACAAGCGCCTCAGCATTCCCGAGGCGTTCCTCGCGGTGGACGGCATTCTGTCGCTCTACGCCAATGTGGCGGACGGTCTGGTGGTGTATCCCAAGGTCATCGAACAGCGCCTGAGAAAAGAGCTTCCCTTCATGGCGACCGAAAACATTATGATGGACGCCGTCAAGAAGCGCGGCGCCGACCGCCAGCAGCTGCACGAGCGCATCCGCGTACATTCCATGGCAGCCTCCAAGGTGATCAAGGAGGAGGGCGGCGAGAACGACCTGCTGCAGAGAATCGCGGCGGACGAGGCATTCGGCGTGACGCTCGAGGAGCTGGAGAACATCCTCCAGCCCGAAAAATACACAGGCAGAGCCAAGGAGCAGACCGAGGACTTCCTCGCGGAGTGTGTGGCTCCCGTGCTTGAAAAATACAGGGACATAGCTTCCGACAAGCCTGAAATCAACGTGTAAGCAGCGCACGGCAGGCGCCTGCATACACCTGAAACAGAACGGCGGCGGAGAAGAGAGCCGCGGCTGTTCATGATATTGCAATAAAAGGAGAAAACAACCATGGTAAAAGCAATCGTAGGCGCCAACTGGGGCGACGAGGGCAAGGGTAAAATTACCGACGTGCTTGCCAGCGACAGCGATATGGTCATCCGCTTTCAGGGCGGTGCCAACGCGGGTCACACTATCATCAACGACTACGGTAAATTCGCGCTGCATCAGCTGCCTTCGGGCGTGTTCCATCAGAACATCGTCAACATCATCGGCAACGGCGTGGCGTTCAGCGTCGAAAACTTTGTGAAGGAAATGCAGGAGCTGAAAGACCGCGGCGTTCCCACGCCGAACATCATCGTTTCCGACCGCGCGCAGATTGTAATGCCTTACCATGTGGCGTTCGACTGCTACGAGGAGGAGCGTCTCGGCAAAAATTCCTTCGGCTCCACCAAGAGCGGCATCGCTCCCTTCTATTCCGATAAATATTCCAAAATCGGCTTCCAGATCAACGAGCTGTATGACGATCCCGATTCGCTCAGAGCGAAGATCCACCATGCGCTCGAAATCAAGAACGCCGTTCTGAAAAATCTCTACAACAAGCCTCCCGTCACCGAGGAGGAGGTATTTGACAAGCTGATGGAGTATAAGGAACAGCTCGCTCCCTATGTGGGTGACGCGTTCATGGTGGTTCACCGGGCGCTCAAGGAGGGCAAGACGGTCCTGCTCGAGGGTCAGCTCGGCTCTCTCAAGGATACCGACTTCGGCATTTATCCCATGGTCACCTCCTCCAACACCATCGCGGGCTACGGCGCTGTCGGCGCGGGCATTCCTCCCTATGAGATCAAGGAGATCGTCACCGTCGTCAAGGCGTATTCCAGCGCTGTCGGCGCGGGCGAATTTGTCTCCGAAATCTTCGGCGAGGAAGCGGACGAGCTGCGCAGACGCGGCGGCGACGGCGGCGAATTCGGCGCCACAACGGGCAGACCCAGACGCATGGGCTGGCTCGACATGGTTGCCACCCGCTACGGCTGCATGGTGCAGGGCGCCACGCAGGTCGCTTTCACCGTTCTCGACGTGCTCGGTTATCTGGATGAGATCCCCGTTTGCGTCGGCTATGAGCTGGACGGCGAAGTAATCGACTATTTCCCCTCCACCACCAAGCTCAAGCGCTGCAAGCCGATTCTCAAAAAGCTGCCCGGCTGGAAATGCTCCATCAAGGGCATCAGAAACTATGACGAGCTGCCCAAGGAGTGCCGCGATTATATCGAGTTTGCCGAAAAGGAAATCGGCGTGCCGATCAAGATGGTCTCCAACGGTCCGTCCAGAAACGATATTATTTACAGATAAACAGGCGCGGCGCTCCAATCGGACGCGCTGCCTTGTCATTGATCAATAGGGGCGTACCCACGTTGCGGTGCCGCCGAATCTTCTGATTGCGGCGGTA
>ONEN01000025.1 GCA_900316815.1 uncultured Eubacteriales bacterium
TTTTGTTAATAATAACGAAAATTTTCCGTCATCCCGTTACAGGCACAAGACGCGGCGGACAACCGCAGACTATTATGAAGGGCACGACAAAATATTCTGTTACTGTTGCAAGCTGCAGGAGGATATGGTAAGATGATAATGTAATATTGAAAACAGACAGGCAGCATGTTTTCACTATATTGTGACAAAGAGAAAAAACACGTTTACAAGGAGGAAAGCATATGATTTTTGCGCCCATTGATGAAGTGAGAATGTATCGGGACAGCGCCGTTGTGCGCAGAAAGACCACCGTCGGGCTACAGGCGGGAACCAATGAAATCCTTATCTCCGGACTCAGCCGCTTTGCAGACCCGGACAGCCTCCGGCTGTTTTTATCGGAGGGTATCATCGGTAAAGACGTACAGATTCTGTCCCTTGCAAAGGCGGTTGACCGCCTGCCTTCTCAGGATGTGAAGGATGAGATAGCAGAGCTGAAAAGCCGGCTGGAAACGCTGAAAAACATGGAGACGCTTTGGCTGTCCAACGGTAATTTTGAAAAACGCGGGGAATGCTCCAACGAAACCATCGAGAGCTATCTGGAGGCTTTGCCGTCGCATCTTGAGAAGCTCAGGGCTGACCGAAGGGAGCTTGTCAGACATATGGATGAGCTGAATAAAAAGAAAGAAAAGCTGGAGCAGACGGACGGTTTTCAGGTAGTCAGATTGGTTTTGGAGTCACCCGAGGCTTGTCAGGCGGACTGTGAAATGGAATATCTGGAAAAGTCGGCGCAGTGGAAAAGCACCTATGAGATACATTCCGTTACCGATTCCCCCGAAATCAGCGTTGTCAGCCGTGCGCGGATCACCCAGAACACCGGTGAGGACTGGGAAAATGTGCGCGTTTCCCTGTCTACGGGAAATCCGACGTCACAGCAGAAAATTCCGACGCTCAAGAAGCTGGGACTCAGATTTTCCCCCGCGTTCACGTTCAAGAAAAAAGCGGCGCCGCGTTTTGCTGCTTCCGCGTCAGTAGGCGCCTCTGCGCCGGGTGATACTGCCCGCATTCCCCTTCCCGTGATGGCAGCGGCGGCTCCTGTGACCGGTATGGTCATGGAGGAGGCGGAGGAAACGGACGCCGAAACCATGACGGTTTACAACCTGCCCGGAAGACGCACCATACCCGCAGGCTCAACCGGCACGGTGGCGGATTATAAGACCGAAACGGTTCCCGCGGAAAAGCGGATCGTTTGTATTCCGAAGCTGGAAAACAGCGCGTACCTCGCCGCCATGATCAAAACCGAAAACTGGACGTTAAAGCCTTCTCACGCGAAAATCTACCTTAATGATAACTACTGCGGCGAGGTCTATGTGGCGCCAAATCTGATTGATGATGAGGTGTTCATGCTTTCGCTGGGTAAAGATGAGCGTATCGGTTTGGAGCGTGCGGAAATCCGCTGCAAGACGGAGAATGTTTTGCTGAAGGGTCAAAAGCGAAAAATCTTTGAATATGCCATCCGCATCAGCAATTACACCGACAAGCCCCAAACGGTTCTGGTGTGGGATCAGATCCCCGTCTCCATGGAAAAGCAAATCATTGTGGATCGCGTGTCGGTTGACGGCGCGTCTGTGGATGAAGAGACCGGCAGGCTCAACTGGAGTCTGACCGTTCAGGGAAAGACTACGGCAGTAAAACGCCTTGCCTATTCCGTGACCTATCCTAAGGATCAAATCTATTACGAGGTTTTAACGGAAACAGGGAACGGCTTAAAGACCTGTCCCGAATGCGGTGATTTTGCGGAGGGCATGTTTTGCCCGAACTGCGGTCACAAGCTGGAATGACTTTGTTTTTTTCGTCCCTGCTTTGGAATGCAGAATAAGTAACGCGGAACATAATGATAAGAGAGACACCTTTTCGGGGTGTCTCTTTTGTTATAGTGTATATAAAACGCAAATATTGCTGTACTTTTTATATTTCTTTTGCTATAATAGAAAAGAACACTTGACATATAATTAATGGTATGATATTATCAATATGTAATTAACAAAGGCTATCGGGTGAATAATATGGACAAAGAAATCCTGATGAAATTTATTTATCGCATTTTGCGGCACGACCAATCCTCCATGGCTGCGTTGGAACAGCTGCGCGAGATCCTCATCGCGCAAAACGCCCCGGAGGAGCTGAGCGGCGCCGTGGCGGAGGTTATCGATTGTCACTATGACGCGGTCAGGCTCGCGCGGCAGACAGGCACGTTTACCTCGGCGGATATAGCGGAGGCGAAAAGAAGAAAAGAACAGCGCCTGGAGGAAGAGCGCATGTATCGGATGTATGGACGGTGTTGAGATGGATTACTACATAGACAACCGTTTTCTGGTTTTGGAGGGCACGCTGATCCAATACACGGGCAGTGAGAGGGTAATGAACCTGCCTGCCAAAATCGGCAAAAGAGCCGTTAAGGTAATCGGAAGCGGCTCTCTCAACAGCAATACTCTCCGTCTGCTTCGGGTGCCCGAGGGAGTGGAGGAGATCCATTCTCTGGCGCTTAACGGCTGCCGGAATCTGGAACAAATCATATTGCCTGCCACTCTCGGCGTTATTCAAAACAACGCGATCGGATGCTGTCAGCCGCTGCGCAGTATCTTATTTACGTCTGTTGCGTTTGAACGGGATCAGTACGACAGCCTGCAAACCAATTCGGCAGCGGCGGGGAATAAGAGAAGGGTTTCGCTGAACATTCCCGACGTCAGCCTGATAACAGCTGCTTTGAGCGACGGATTGCTTGCGCCGGCTTATATTCCCGAAAGCTTCCACTGTCTGTTTTTTCAGTATGAGCACAATGAGCGGCCAATGGAAAATGCGTACGATTGGCTCTCACAGCAGGACGGCAGAAAGAGCCGCGGTACGGAAACGGAAGTGATTAAGTGGCTGATTACGCAAAACGTCAGCTGCTACACACACGGCGAGACAGAGGAATTCAACGACCTCGCAATCGCGGAAAACAAAAAGATGGTGCTGAAAAAACACGCGGTGTTCTGCTACGATCCCGACGAGACGGTGTTCGCGGCCGGTAAGGCGTATGTGAAGGGTGAACTGAAAACGGGCTATATTTTCTGGCCGTCGCTGGTTCCCGTTAATGACGCGGGCAGTACCTATTATCTCTATCGCCGCTGCTATCTCAATAACGAAAAGCGCTACAGGACGGTGGATGTCGGCATTTTTGACAGCAGGGGCTGTCCGGTAGAGGAGGAAAGGGCGAAAGAGGTTTATGGAAAATACACGTTCATGCGCGTCCTGTGACGCAGGCGGACGGTTTGTGATAAAGGATATCTTCGGAAAACCCGTCCGCGTCAAAAATTATATCTGCTCGCCCGACGGAGAGCACTATCTGCACAAAAACGGCGACGTCAAGCTTCATCTGGGAATTGCGCCGCAGTCCTATTGCCCCGCGGCATGTCCCTTTTGTATCGCGGTCAACACGAAGCAGCACCGCCGCATTGACACCGCCAAGCTGGAAGGAACGCTGCGGGGGCTGCATGAGCAGGGGTTGATCAAGTCCGTAAAAATCACGGGCGGCGAGCCGTTCTATGATATCGCGCTGCTCAATGAGGTGGTCAATATCATCTTTGACGTGTTCGGTCTGGGGTTTGAGCTGTCCGTCAGCACCAACGGCATGGGACTGGATAAGCTGCACTCCCTCGAAAAATTATCCTATATTGACACCCTCCACATCAGCCGCCATCACTACGACGACGCCGTCAACCGAATGCTTTTCGGCGGTGCCGACGTCCCGGACGGGGCGCGGCTCAAGGAGATATTTGATACGGTTTGCTTTAAGGATATCTTTGTGTTTAACTGTATGCTGCTCAGGGATACTATCAATTCTCCCGCAGAGGCGCGGCGGTTTATGGATTTCGCCATTTCGGTCGGCGCTTCCAAGGTCGGCTTCATGTGCTGCTCCAAAATTAACCGCTTTGCCGAGGAGCAGGCGATCCGCTATGAGGACGTAATCCGCGACGGCGACCCCTCGCTGCTTTTTACCAGGGGCTTTTATGACTACGACGTCTGCCACTGCCGCGACGGCGTGTATGCGTCGGAAAAAGGCGGACTGATAGAATTTTACGGCAGAGACACCCGCGTTATCGAAACAGGCTACAGCCGCGGACTGGTGTTCGATTCCGACAACACGCTCAGGGACGGCTACGGCGGAAATGTTATTTTGTAGGGCGCTGCGGAGCGTCCGTCCAACGGAGGTTCTGTATGAGCTATGAACATGAAATCAGCGGCTTCAAGTTCTCGCTGCTGCGCGAAGAACCGTTTTACGGGGAGGTGCTGCTGCGCGTGCCGATCATAGAGAGCACAAGCTGCCGGACGGCATGTACAAACGGCCGCGCGATTCTTTTTAACCCCAAATTCTTTGACAGCCTTACGCCGGGCGCACGGAACTATGTGGTCATGCACGAGGTGATGCACATTATGCTGCGCCATCCCGCGCGCCGCGGCGACCGTGACCGCGGCATATGGAACACCGCCGCCGATATGATCGTCAACAACACGCTTGACGGTATGAGCAACGAGCTCAACAGCAGGGGGATTCCGTTTGAAAGACCGAAGAAAGGCGTCTTTGGCAGCGTGGGTTATTATGATACGACGGAGAGCCTTTACGGAACGCTTTTGCAGAATAACGGGGACAGCCGACGGAAAATACTGATTCCCGCAGGATACAAGAAAACAAGTCCGGTTGAACCGCCCGAGGATCTTCTGGATCCCGAAACGCAGAGCGGGGAGCTTGATTTGGTCGGTCTCAGCGACGATGAAATGCGCGGCTTGCTGAAAACAATGCTGGAAAAGCACCGCAGCAACGCGTCCGGTATGCGTGCGTTTTCGGAGCTGAGAGGGATGCTGCAGGGAAGACGTGTCCGCTGGGATAAAATTCTGCGGGATTTTATGGTCGCGAGCATGAGCGACGAGTCGTCCTACCTCACGCCCGAGCGCAAGTATCTGCACATGGAGCTGATCTTTCCCGGCTGCGGCACGCGCAACGAGAGGATCGAGCAGATATGGGCGTTTGTGGATTCCTCGGGTTCTGTCTCTGACGAAGAAATGAAAAATTTTTTGTTCCAGCTGCGCACCATTGCCCGTTCCTTCGGCTGCGTTATGAATATAGCCTATTGGGACACAAATGTGACAGAGGTCTATCGCAATATCCGCACGGCGGAGGAAATTGAAAGCTGTCTTCCGAACCACTCGGGCGGCACGGATATCAATTGTGTTTACAGGTGGATGCGGGAGAACCGCGTCAAGCCCGATGTGATGCTGATTTTAACGGACGGTTATTTCGGCTCTCCGGACGACGCGGTATTTATTCCAAATATGAAGAGAAAAACCATTCTGGTTATCGATAACGAATCGGCATATGACGACGGTTTCAAACGGATCGGAAAGCTTGCGAGAATATGAAAGGAGCATGGCTATGACGATTAAAGAGTTTCAGCAGTGCATTGAATTTAATATCGAGCACAACATAAAGCACGCGGTCCTCGGTCTGGGCGCGCCCGGCGTCGGCAAGTCGGAGCTGGTCAGACAAATCGGCAGAAAGTACGGCTTCAAGGTCATCGATATCCGCCTGGCGCAGATGTCCGAGGTGGAGATCGGCGGCCTGATTTATCCCAACGAGAGCCGCACCAAGACCGTCTGGCTGGCGCCCGAGATTCTTCCCGACGAAAAGCGGGACGGCAAGCATACCCTGCTGCTGCTGGACGAGATCACCTCCTGTCCGCGGCGCGTTCAGGTGGCGGCATACCAGCTGATCCTCGATCGCCGCATCGGTCAGTATCAGCTGCCCGAGGGCACCTTTGTCATCGCGCTCGGCAACCGCGAGGACGACGACGGCGTGTATATTCAGCTTGCGGGTCCGCTCGCCGACAGATTTGAGATCCACTATATTGAGCCCGATTTTGAGGGCTGGAAAAACGACTACGCGCTCAAAAACAACGTGCACCCCCTGGTGGTCGGCTACCTCACCTTCAAGCCCCAGGCGCTCCACACCCAGAGTGCGGACGAGGAGGGTATGCGCTTTGCGACGCCCCGTTCCTGGGTGCGCGTCAGCGACATTCTGCATTTCGACAGCGACGTGCAGAACCCCGTTGTGCGGAATAAAATCATCGGCAACGTCGGTTCCGCCGAGGGCGTGCAGTTTGTGGAATACTGCAAAAAACAGCGGGATGCCGTGAACGCCGACGCCTTCATCAGCGGCAGGGCGATGGCGCCGTTGTCTGCCGACAAGCTTTCTCTGCTCACCAACAGCATTGTCGCCAGGGCGGACTTCATCATGCGGAAAGGGGAAGAGGAGCTGTCAAAGGCGGAAAGGGAGAGGCTGCGCGACATCATCGACGCATTGTTCCGCCTGCCTGTTTCGGAATACACGGTCATCGGCGTCAAGGGGCTGCTCGCGAAAAACAGAGCGGCGGTGAAACAGACCTTTATTCAGATGGACAGCAGACATATCAGAAAATTCCTGTCTCAGTACTCCGAGGCGTTGGGGCTGACAAACGGCAGGAACAAAATGGCTATGTGGGGAGATAAGTAAGCGATGAAAAAGATAAAGGAGTTTTTTGCGGAGGAGCTCAGGGGCTGGAAGCCGCTTGAGGCGGCATGGCTGGCGCTGGCGACCGCCGTCATACTGGGGCTGTCCCTCTACTGGAAGGACAACTGGGTCAGCATCACCGCCGCCCTGACGGGCGTTTGGTGCGTCATCCTGACGGGCAAGGGAAAGGTTTCGTCCTTTGTATTCGGCGTGATCAACGTGTTGTTCTACGCGTGGATCGCGTTTCAGGTGCCCTACTACGGCGAGGTCATGCTCAACGTGCTTTACTATCTGCCGATGAACTTTGTCGGGTTCTTTGCGTGGAGAAAGCACATGAACAAGGAGTCGGGCGAGGTCATCAAGCAGCGCCTTTCGCTGAAAAAGAGCGCGGTCGTCTATTCCGTCACCGCTGCGGCGATAGTCGGCTACGGCTTCGTTCTCAAATGGATGGGCGGCAGCCTGCCGTTTATCGACAGCATGAGCACGGTGGTTTCGGTGGTGGCGCAGGTTTTGTCCGTCAAGCGGCTGACCGAGCAGTGGGTGCTCTGGATCGTGGTGGATGTGGTCACCGTCTTTATGTGGCTCGTCAATTTTATCAACGGCGGCGAGACCATTGCGACGCTCGCCATGTGGAGCGTCTATCTCGTCAACGCGGTTATTATGTTTATCAAATGGAACAGGGAGGCAAAGCAAGTTGAGCAAAACGTTTGATTCGCCATATAAAGTAGGCATGTACGGAGGCTCGTTCAATCCTCTGCATATGGGACACGTCGACTGTATCATACAGGCGGCGAATATGTGCGAGGAGCTGTATATCGTTCTCAGCAGCGGCACGGCGCGCGACGAGGTCGATTATCTCGTCCGCTACCGCTGGCTCTATGTGCTCACCAAGCACATCGGCAACGTGAAAATCCTGTCTGTTTCCGACGACGCCCCCGAAAAGGCTGCCTATACGCGCGACTATTGGCAAAAGGACGCCGACGACGTCAAGGCGCAGATCGGCAAAAAAATCGACGTCGTTTTCTGCGGAAGCGACTACGGCGAGGACAGCTTCTGGAACGTCTGCTATCCGGAGAGCGAGCTGTACATTTTTCCGCGCAACGGCATCAGCTCCACCGAAATACGCCGCAATCCGTACCGCCATTGGGACTGGCTGCCCAACGTGGTGCGTCCGCATTACGTCAAAAAGGTGATGCTCATCGGGGGAGAGAGCACGGGAAAATCGACGCTGACCATCAACCTTGCCCATCGCTTCAATACCAATTATATCGAGGAGGCGGGCAGAGATTTATCCGAGCGCAGCGGCACAGACCGCCTGATGCTTTCCGGGGATTTTACCGAGATTCTCCTTGTTCACAAGCTCAATGAGATCCGCGCGGCGGAGCAGAGCAACCGCGTGCTCTTCGTCGATACGGACGCGCTGGTGACGCAGTTTTTTATGAGCTTTCTCAACGACCCGATGATCGATAAAAACAGGGCGCTGTCGGACGCCATTGACGCGCTGAACACCTATGACCTGATTCTGTTTTTAGAGCCGGACGTCAGGTTTGTTCAGGACGGCGACCGCAGCGAAATCATCCGCGATAACCGCACGCACTACAGCAACCGGCTCAAGGAGCTGCTGACAAGCCACGGCAAGAGCTTTGTGGAAGTCAGCGGAAACTACCAGCAGCGTTATCTGACTGCGGTGAAATTGGTCAACGCGCTTCTCGGATCAGAGGAGTAACAGAGCGCCGTTACCGGAGCGCCGAGCGGCAAAGGAGGGTATCATGAAACGCTTTGCAAAATTAGTCACCATCGTTCTGATCGCCGTTCTGCTGTGCGGCGCGCTGCCCGCTGTTTCCGCAAGGACTGTGCGGATCAAGGGCATGGATATTCTCATCGTCATTCCCGACGGCTGGGAGTTCAACCGATTCAGTGATTCTGAAAAGCCCACGCGGCTCGGGGTGACCTACCGGGGCGAATTCCGCGCGTCTCCCATCAAATATATACGGCTCGGCTTTGAGCATACGGACGCCGCCGACACAAGCGAGTATTGGCACAATACCGTTCTGAAAGACGAGGTGGTAACGTCGGGGGTGCTCGGAGAGTCAAAGCTTACCGCCATCAACGGTTCGGAATACATCTGTTTTGAAAACGCTCTTTTCCGTATTTATATTCATGTAAAGGATAATACGGTGTATCAATATGAGTTTTTTGGGTCGATGTATGAAAAAAATCAGCCCGAGGAGATAATGGCGTCCGTAAAGTACCTGACTGCCGAGGAGAGCGCGAGCTATGACAGTCAAACGGAATCCGAGGCTGTCCGGGACACTACGGCCTACTATCCCTTTTCCTCCGCAACGCTCCCCAACCAAAAAGGCAAAAAGACGGAGAGCGGTGGAACTGTCCCGCCGATGTTTGTTCTATTAGTTATCGGCGGCCTGTCCTATGTGTGTTTTTCCGTTTACAGGAAGCTGAAAAAACGTGAAGAGACCGTTCCGGCAGCGCCTGCTTCTCCGAAAAAGACCGTTCCGAAAATGCCTCTTCCGAAAGTTCCCGTTTCACCAAAGCTGCCGGTACAGGCAGAGATAAAAGACAGCAAAGCGGACGACCCTTTGGAAGTGTTCAAAAACAGCGGCGGCTATCTCAAGCTTGACGGAGACGGCTTTGAGGAGCGGACAGGCAGCAGCCTCGCGGAGCTTGCCCTGGATATTGCCGGGGGATATCCGCAGCTGACATGGGCGTACTATGAAAATGATCCCGCGCTCGGCAGCGTATTAACGGTGGATGCCGCGCCGCTGCCGAGGGAAGTCTTTGACGTTTTCCGAAGCACGGAGATGAAAAAGGCGCTGACGGCGGCTGTAAGGGAGCTGACAGAGGATTTTCCGCAGGATGTTGTGATCAACTATGACGCAATCGGAAACAACAAGCAGCTCACGGATTGGTGCGCAAACGCGTGCCGCTTAGCGGCGGAATTCACATGGCCGTAATGAAGGCTTTTGGAAATAAAACGGAAAAACGCGGAGGCAGCTTCAAAGGCTGCTTCCGCGTAGATCAGTTTGGGTCGATAAAATGCTTGATGATGTCCTGTCTGGTGACAATGCCGATAAAGGTTCCCCAGTCGTCGGTCACGGGGACAAAATTCTGGTTGACCGCGCGTCGGAGCAGTTCGTCCATACTGACGTTGATTCTCACGGCGGGATTAAAATCCTTGCGGATAATATCGCTGACCGTGCCCACATACTTGCCGTCCTCGCTGATGACGGGAATAGCGGTGTAGCTGTGGGCGCGCATTTTTTCCAGCCCCTGCCGCAGGGTGTTGGTTTCGTAGATGTATTTAACCGTTTCTTTGGGCTTCAACAGCATCAGAACGTTCATGGCGTGCGCCTCCTAAAATTTGCATTTGACGATATACAACTCTCCAATCAGATAGACGATGCCTGCTGTGAGCAGCAGGGTATTCACCTGCAGAATACCGCTGAGGATGACGACAGCGGCGCTGCTTGCCACAATCAGGATGGCAATCTGCTTTTTTTCTCTTTTGGAAAATACAACCCGGAGCAGCAGATAGGCTGCCGCCAAAACGGCGGTCGCAATCATCCAGAACTGCTGCATCAGCTCCTTTGGCTGCGTAAAACCCTTTTCGAGCACACCGAGGTGAAACGATAAAAGGAACAAAGAGCCGAACCGTCCCATTCGGTCGAGCGTCAGCATGGCGCGGTTGGAACAGCCGGATTCGGAAAAAGGATTGTTTTTGCGGCAGACGATATGCGGCAGCGCCAGCACAACCGCCAGCGCCAGGCCGTACCAGTTAACTATTTCTGTCAATTGCATGAAATCACCGTATAGCGGGAAAATATTTTCATTATTATTGTAACATATGCGGGACCGTTTGGCAAGATGATAATCCGTTGCTCCCAAAAGGTTTTTAAAGTGTTATTTTGGAACAAGTCCGAAAAGGTTACAAGATTGTTGTTGCAAAACGAAGCGGGAAGATGTATGATAGGGTTGACTATCTGATAAGGAGCAGATCCCTTTGGAGAATAAAAAGAAGTTCAAGCTCAGCGGCGTCGCTGTTTTTAACATCATTGTGGGTGTCATGACGGCGGCAATGCTGACCTACTTTATTGTTTCCGACGACGGTGTTATCGATCTCCTGCGCTCGCGCGACGGCGTGATTATGTGGCTGCTTGCCGTGGGCTTGGTGGTGTTCGATTTAAATATCGTTGTGGACGCGGTGGTTACGCTCATTTATCTGCGGTCGCAGTACCCGCAGGTGCGGTTTATCGACGCGTTGAAAATCAGCTGTGTGGGCGTTTTTTTCAGCGCGATCACGCCGTCGAGCACGGGCGGCCAGCCGATGCAGCTGTATCTGATGTCCAAAATGAAAATCAGCGTCGGCTTCGGCTCGGCGTGCATGACGCAGAAGTTTATCGTTTATCAATTTGTCACCATGGCGTTCAGTATTTTCGCCATCATAGCGCGGTTTCAGTATTTCGGCGCCGCGTTCCAGAGCTTCGGCGCTTCCATGTTTGTCATTCTCGGATTCCTGGTGCAGCTGGGACTGACGGTGATTTTGCTGATCGTCTGCTTTTCGGAGCGGCTCACGGGCAAGCTGTTGGCGCTGATCGCAAAAATCCTCCGCAAGCTGCGCATAAAGAACAGCGACCGGAAAATCGAGAAGGTCACCCGTGAGTTCCGCATGTTTTTGGATTCCAACCGTATGCTCACGAAGAACAGAAAGCGCATGACGGTGATCTACAGTCTGGTGTTCGTGCAGGTGCTGCTGATTCTGTCGGTCCCGTACTTTGTGTATCTGTCCTTTGATATTCCGCATATCGCCGCCGCGCACGGAGATATCGTCGGAAGCTGGTTCGATTTTGTGTGCATTCAGTCGTTTGTGCTGTTTACCTCCAACCTGATTCCGCTTCCCGGCGCTTCGGGCGGCGCAGAGGCGGCGTTTGCACTCTACTACAGCGGCTTTTTCATGGGCAGAACCAAGCCTGCCATCGTGGCGTGGCGCTTCATTACCTATTACGGCTCGATGATCCTCACCGCTCCCTTCTCCTATTACACCAAGGGACACAAGAAGGAATCGCAGAAAATTGAGGAAGAGGTCAATGCGGCGTGCGAGAGCATGAACACTGCGCAGTGATAACCACAATGGAAGATACGAAAAAATGACAGGGATGTGTGAGCGTTTCACACATCCCTGTTTGCCTTTATTCGTTTTCCGCTTTCCAAATGTTCGCGCGCAGCTTTTCGTAATACGCGGGGAACCTGCGCCTGAGCGTCATGGGCTTGAAGTCGCTTCCCACAAAGCAGTGCGTGGTGTGACCCGTCGCGGCGATTTCTCCGCTGCTGAGGGCGGCGACATACTCATAGCGCATCACTGCGCCGTTGAATTTCACCAGGCGCACTTCGATCTTCACCTCGTCGTAAAAGCGCACGGGCTTCTCGTATTTGGCGTAGGCGTCTACGTTGGGAATAAAAATGCCCGCTTTCTCCATTTCGGCGGCGTCGCAGCCGATATTGTGCATAAAGAACAGCCGCGCTTCCTCAAAATAGCGGATATGATTGGAGTGGTGCACAATGCCCATCCGGTCGGTCTCGTAGTAATTCGCCCTGCGGATATAGATATTATTTTCCATCTTATTTTTTCAGCAGAAGTCCTTTCGCTAAATCTTCACGCGCCTGCTTTTTGATGATGAAGTGCTGCTTTTTGCCCGTAGCGGTGCGCGGCACATCCTTGACAAAGCGGTAATAGCGCGGTGACTGGTACTTGGAAATGTTCGGCGACGCGTTGCAGTAGTCAATCAGCTCCTGCACGGTCAGGCTGTTGTCCCCGGGAATGACATACGCCGCCACGCTCTCGCCTCTGGTGCTGTCGGGCACGCCCGTGACAATGCACTCGGCAACCTTGGGATGACTGTTGAGCACCTCTTCAATGCGCGCGGGATAAATGTTCTCGCCCTTGCTGATGATCATGTCGTCCTTTCTGCCCGCGATGGTGACATACTGGCGCTTGTCCCAGGTGCCGATATCGCCGGTGTACATCCAGCCCTTGTAGAATTTCTCCTCGGTCGCCTGCGGGTTGTTGACATAGCTGTAGGTGGACTTGCCGGGGCATTTGATGATGACTTCGCCTTCTTCCGCGTTATCCGTTGCCACCATATCCTCCGGCTCCGCTTTTTTGTCCTCGTAAACCTTTACGACGCGCACCTCGTCGTCGGTGCAGGAGCGTCCCGCCGTGCCGGACATTTCGGGCAGATCATAGGGGCGCAGGAAGGTATTCCAGAAGGATTCGGTGGTGCCGTAGCCGTTGTAAATGTTGGGCGTGAGCGTTTTCTGGAAGTTGATGCACGCTTCCTTTTCAAGCGGGCTGCCCATGGTGATGATACCCTTGAGGGAGGAGATATCCTTGGGGTGCTTTTCCTGGCGCGAGGCGAGCAGGGTCAGCACAGACGGCACACCCGTCAGGAACGAAATGCCGAAGCGCTCCACATAGCTGAGTGTGGTTTTGGGATTGAACGTGCGCATAATCACCAGCGCGCCGCCCGCATACAGCGTCGGCGTGGGGCCGCCCGAGTGCAGACCGCCGCGGTGGAACCAGGGGGTCATATTCATGGTGACGTCGGTGGGAGCGAGGGGGAAGTGCATGATAACGTCGTGCGCCGAGAGCACCTCGTTGATATTGTTGAGCGGCACGCCCTTGGGAGTGCCCGTGGTGCCGGAGGTTTGCAGACGCACCACTTCGTCGTAAATATGCGGCTTGAAATCAACGGGCGGGTCGGTGGGGTCGGCGTTTTTGATATAGCTCTCATACAGCACATGTCCCTCGGGCAGGTCAAATTTTTTGCCTGTTGTGTTGACGGCGATAATCACCTCGGGCTTGTGTTCGCTGAGAGACAGCGCCTTGAGCGCGGTTTCGACAATTTCGGTGTCGTAGAGATAGACCTTTGCCTTGTTGTGGGTCATGATCTCGGAGGTTTCACCCGCGGAGAGATTGAAGTTGACGGGGTTGCCGATGGCGCCGAGCTTCTGCGGCGCGATATAGCTGAACAAAAACTGCGTCGAGTTATAGAGCTGAAACATCACGATGTCCGACTTCTTCACGCCGTCCTTTTTCATGGCGTTGGCAAAACGGTTGCAGTCGGCGTTAAGCTCCTCATATGTCCACTGCTTTTTTTCTACAGGAGAAATAACAGCGGGCTTGTAGCCAAAGCGGCGCACGTTGCGCATAAAGCCGTTCAGCCAGGTGAATTCCGATTCAAAGGTTTCCTGAAACATGGTGTGGTCATAGGTGTAAGTCATAAAATACCTCGCAGTAATAGCGTTACATATTCAGAGCGGAGAGGGGATAGTTACGCATACTTTCCGATCAGAATGCTTGAATTTTGTCCGCCGAAGCCGAAGGCGTTGGACATGGCGTAGCGGATGTCCGCCTGCTTGGCGGTGTTGGCAACAAAGTCGATGCCCGCGCATTCGGGGTCAACCTCGTTGAGATTGATGGTGGGCGGAATGATGCCCGTCTCAATGGCTTTCACACAGGTAATCGTCTCGGTGATGCCGCCCGCGCCCATCATGTGACCGATTTCCTTGATGGCGGCTGTCTCCACCGCGTCGCCCTTGTGGGTGGCGGTGCCGTGCGCGTTGATGTAGCCGATGTCGGAGGGCTTGATGCCCGCCTCGGCGATGGCCTGACGGATGCACGCCTTCGCGCCTCTGCCCTCGGGATGGGGCGCCGTCACATGGTGCGCGTCGCAGGTGTTGCCGCAGCCGACGATTTCGGCGTAGATATGCGCTCCGCGCGCCTTGGCGTGTTCCTCTGTCTCGAGCACCAGCGCGCCGCCGCCCTCGCCGATGACAAAGCCGTCGCGTGTGATATCAAAGGGACGGCTGGCGGTGACGGGGTCGTCGTTGCGGCGCGAGAGCGCCTTGGCGTTGGCAAGTGAATAGATGACCAGCGGACACAGCACGCTCTCCGCGCCGACAGCCAGCATAATATCCGCCTTGCCCGCCTGCATAAAGGTGGTGGCGATATAGATGGCGTCGCCGCCCGAAGAACAGGCGGTGCTCACGGTGAAGCTGGGTCCCTGAATGTTGTAGTCGATGGCGATATTCGCCGCGGCTATATTGCCGAGAATTTTGGGGATAAAGCGCGGGCCCACTTTTTTGTGAGAGGCGCCCGAAAGCGCGTCCTGCGTAAAGGCGGTGGTTGCCACGCCTGCCATCGCGGTGCCCATGACGATACCCGTGCGCTCGGGTTCGATCGTCACGCCGCTCTGTCTGAGCGCCTCCCCGGCGGCGATGTATGCGTACTGCATAAAGGGGTCGGTCTTGCGCACCAGGTCTTTTTCCAGATAGTCGGTGGGGACGAAGTCCTTGATTTCGCCCGCGAAGCGTACCGCCAGCTCAGAGGGGTCAAAGCTTTTGATGGTGTCAATACCCGATTTTCCCGCAACGATGTTGTTCCAGTATGCGTCTACGCCGATGCCCACAGGGGTCACGGCGCCCATACCCGTGATGACAATTTTTTTCATTTTAGCATTACTCCAGTCAAAAATTAAAATAGCTATTTACATTCTGCATATTGTTATGCTATATTTAGATTATAGCAGATTCTTCCGATTTTTCAACAGGGCGGATTATGCAATTATTATTATTTTTGAATAATGTTATGCAAGAAATGCATAACGATAAAAACGGGGTGTTTGTTTGGACATCAACCAACTCAACTGTTTCATTTCCGTCGCGCAGACGCTGAATTTCTCGGAGGCGGCGCGCCGGAACGGCCTGACGCAGCCCTCGATCAGCCACCATATCAGCGAGCTGGAAAAGCATCTGGGCACGCGCCTGTTCGT
>ONEN01000095.1 GCA_900316815.1 uncultured Eubacteriales bacterium
CGTTGAAAGAATGATTCAGGGGTTGGCATAAGAATGAATTGCCGCTTTGCGGCATGAAAAGGCTGCGCCATGAATTGTCGCTGACGCAACATGAATTGCAGCTTCGCTGCATGAAGAACAATCAACGACGGAATAATTGATTTCCGCGCAAAAAGAAGGTGTAACATTGACAAGGGCGCTTCTTAAAAATACCTTTCGCGAAATAGCGCACACAAAGGCGCGGTTTATTGCCATCATGGCAATCATCACGCTGGGCGTGGGATTCTTTGCGGGCATCAAGGCGACGGCGCCCTCAATGGTGAACCTCGCCGAGCGTTACTACCGCGAAAAGCGGCTCATGGATTTCCGCTTAGTGTCCACCGTCGGCTTTGCGGAGGAGGACATCCGCGCCGTCGCCGCCATGGAGGGCGTGCAGAGCGTGATGCCGTCCTACTTCTGCGACGTCATGACCTCCGCCGAGGACGGGGGCGACGTGGTGCGCCTGATCGCCGTGCCGAAGTCCTATGAGAAAAACCGTACGCTCAACACCATCACCGTCAACGAGGGCAGAAGCGTGCGCAGGAGCGGTGAAATCGTCACCGAGAGCGTGGCGTTTGCCAATGCGCGCCACAAGGTCGGCGCGACCATCACCTTTGCGCCCTTCGCGGGCGAAAACGAGCTGAAGGATTTGCTCAAAACGGACACCTTTACCGTGGTGGGCAAGGCGGAATCGCCGCTCTACATCAGCTACCAGCGCGGCGTGACCAACGTGGGCGACGGTAAAATCGACGAATATATGTATATTTCCGCCGACGATTTCCAAATACCGCGCTACACGGAGCTGTATATCAGGGCGGATTTTTCCGACAAGCTTTCCGCTTTTTCGGACAAGTACGCGCAGAAGGCGGCTGCGATGCGCAGGCGTCTGGAGCAGCTTGCCGGGGAGCGTGAGCAGGCGTTTGTCACCGAGGTGATCCCTAACGCCAAAAAGGAGCTGGCTTCCGCGCAAGGCAAGTACGACGCCGAAAAAGCCAAGGCGGAGAAAAAGCTGGGCGATGCGCTGGCTTTGATTGAAAAAGGCGAAAAGGAATACAAGACAAAAATCAGCGAGGCGGAGGGCAAGCTTCGCGAGGCGAAAGAGAAGATAGACAGCGGCGAGACGGCGCTTGCGTCGGGCGAGTCGGATTTTGCCGAGGGCATAGCCGTCGCGCAGGGCTTGCTGGCGGAGGGAGCCGCGCAGGTGGCGGCGGGACAGGCGCAGCTGGACGCCTCCGGGCAGGCGTTGGCAGCGACGCTGGATGAAACGGACGACTCTACCGCCCGCACCACGGCGGACGCCATCGGCTCCGCGCAGCTGGGAGCGGGGCGGGCGCAGCTTTTCGCGGGCAGCGCACAGGTGGCAGTGGGCGGGAGCGAGCTTGCGGTGCAGCGGGTGAACGGACAGCTCGGCCTGCAGGCGGCACGTTCGCAGCTTGCCGCCGCCAAAACGCAGTATGAAAGCGGCATGAAGGAGCTGGAAACGCAGAAAAAGAGCGGCGATGAAAAGCTTGCCGCCGCGCGTGAGGAATACAACGCCGCCAAGGCGAAGGCGGACAAGGAGCTTGCCGCCGCGCAGACAAAGCTGCGCGACGGTGAGGCGGCGCTGGCAAAGCTGGCGGAAATGCAGTCGGAGTGGTATGTGTTTGACCGCGACGACAACCCCGGCTTCAACAGCTACGACCAGAACGCGGACAGACTGGACGCGGTGGCGTCGGTGTTCCCGCTGTTCTTCCTGCTGGTGGCGGTGCTCGTCTGCGTCACCACCATGACGCGCCTCATCGAGGAAAAGCGCACCGAAATCGCCACGCTCAAGGCGCTGGGATACGGCAGCGGCGCCATCGTGCTCAAATATGTGATCTACTCGCTGATTGCCGCTGTCGCAGGCAGCGCGATCGGCGTGCTTATCGGCGTGAATACGCTGCCGTATATTATTTATGACGCGTACAAAATCATGTTCTATATCGGCGAAATCGATTTGGTGCTGCATGTGCCCTCCATCGTGCTGGGCGTGCTGGCGGCGGTGCTGTGTACCACGGCGGTATCGGTCATCGTCTGCGCCCGCTCGCTGCGCATCAGCCCCGCGCAGGCAATGCGCCCCAAGGCGCCCAAGCCCGGCAAGCGGATTCTGCTGGAATATATCACCCCGCTCTGGCGGCATATGGGCTTCACGGTGAAGCTGACGGCGCGCAATCTGTTCCGCTACAAGGTCCGTATGTGCATGACGGTCATCGGCGTGGCAGGCTGCACGGCGCTGATCGTGGCGGCGTTCGGTCTGCTCGACAGCTTTGTGCCGCTCACGTCGGTGCAGTTCGGTGAAATCTATCGGTATGACGTGGCGGTTATCCCGCGCAAAAGCGGCTCTCCCGAGCAGCTGCGCTATCTCAAGGACCTCGCGGCAGGCACAGGCAGGGCGAGCGCGTCCATGCTGACGCTCCACGAAGAAGCCACGGTGACCTTCGGCGGCCGCCATACCACCGAATCCACCTATCTGACCGTCCCGGAAACGGCTGCCGTTCCCGATGACCTGATAACGCTGCGCACGCGGAAGGATAAAACGCCCCTCAGGCTGGACGACGAAACCGCGCTGCTCAACGAGAAGCTCGCGAGTGATTTCGGCGTCAGGGTGGGGGACACCATCCGCATCTCCACGGACAGCGGCGAGGCGGAAATCAAGGTGAGCGGCATTTATGAGCATTATATTTACAACTATGTTTTCATCAGTCCTGCCTGTTACCAACGGCTGTTCGGCAAGGCGCCCGCCTACAATGTGTTTGACGTGCGGCTGACGGACAGGGCGGAGGAGACGGGCAACGCGTTCAGCAAGGCGATGCTGGCGGACAGCCGCGTGACGGCGGTGTCCTTTATGGATCAGAACGTGGACGACTTCCGCAAAATGCTCAACTCGCTGGACATGGTGGTGGTCGTCATGGTGGTCTGCGCGGCGGCGCTTGCCTTTGTGGTGCTCTATAATCTGACCAATATCAACATTGCCGAGCGGCGGCGCGAGATTGCCACCTTCAAGGTGCTGGGCTTCTACAACCGCGAAACCTCGCGTTTTATCTATATTGAGAACATCATCCTCACCCTGCTGGGAATCGCCGCGGGACTGGGGCTGGGCGTGCTGCTGACGGGCTTTATCATCCGCACCGTAGAGGTGGACAACGTGATGTTCGGCAGGGATATTTATCCGCTGAGCTATCTGCTTGCCGCGGGTATGACCATGCTGTTTTCACTGCTGGTGAACGCCGTGATGAGCTATAAAATCCGCTCGGTCAACATGGTAGAAAGCCTGAAAAGCATAGAATAACGAGCGTGACGCTCGACCCAATCCGCGCAACTAACGTTTGGCAGCAACTTTACCTTTCACTCCCGCGTCATAACGCGGCGTTAGCAGAAGGCGTTGCTAAATGCACTCTATCCAAAGCCGCACTGACAGCAGCGGCACGCTGCCGCGTTATAGCGCGGCGTTTGTCCGACGTTTTGTCAAACCGACTTCTCCAAAGCCGCACCGGGAGGCGCGCGCCGCAGGCGCTTTATCCGCGCAACTAACGTTTGGCAGCAACTTTACCTCTCGCTCCCACGTCATAACGCGGCGTTAGCAGAAGGCGTTGCTAAATGCACTCTATCCAAAGCCGCATTGAGAGCCGAGGCACTCGGCCATTGAGAGCCGGGGTACCCGGTTGTGTATTGACAATAGTTGATTCATTTCGTATAATAAGCAGGGTTTACCAAAAAAATTGATAAAGGTGATTCTTATAAACAAGCTAAAAGCCGCACTACGGATTTTCCTGGCGGCACTGACGGCGTTTGCCGTCCTTTGCGGCATGATGTTTTTCTACCGCAACAGCCCTCTGCGCGAGAAGAGCCGCTACGAAAACACCGACTATGTGTGGGAGCCGAATACCTTTTGGGGCGGCATGAACGAGGGTGTGAGCTTCGGCGTCATCGACGGGCAGGGCTTTAACAACCAAAGCGTCGTGGAGCACCCCGATATCCTGGTGCTCGGTTCCTCCCACACCGAGGGGCGCAACGTGATGCAGGGCAATGACTTTACCGACAGGCTCAACAAGCTGCTCGGCGGCAGCATGACCGCCTATAACATGGGAATGTCGGGCCATACGCTCTACAAGGTGGTACAGTACCTTCCCGTTTCGCTCAGCATTTATCAGCCCGCTCCCAAATATGTCGTCATCGAAACCGACGATACGGTGCTGGACTCGAAAGCGGTTGAAATGTCCATTAACGGACAGGTCAAAAAAACCGCCGTCAAGGACAACGGCGCCATGGCGATGCTGCAGAAGCTGCCGTACATCCGTGCGTTCTACCGCCAGCTCGACAAGGGTATGCTCGACATGTTGCTGCCCGAGATGAAGGCGAAAACGCAAACAGCGGCGTCCGACGCCAAAAAGGACGCGGCGCCCGACGAGGCGGCGTATGAGACGATGTTCGCGCACCTGGAAAAGCTGCAAAAGGAATCGGGCGTGACCTTTATTATCATGTACCATCCCTTTGAGGTGCTTAACGGGGACGGCAGCCTCGGCTTTGAGGATGAAGCCTGTACCGCCGTTTTCTCGCAGTACGCGCAGAAGCACGGCATTTCCTTTGTGAACATGACCGACGATTTTGCAAAGATGTACGCCGAGGAGCGCCATGTGCCGCACGGCTTTAACACGGGCGAAATCGGCTGGGGCCATCTGAACGACTACGGTCACGCGGCGATTGCCGAACGGCTGTATCAAACTATCAGCGAGTCGGAGGGAAAGTAACGTGCAGTTTTTTACCATTGCGTTTTTTGCCCTGGTGACGGCGGTTTTCATCGCCGTGAAGTTCGGCAATACGTTTATCAAAACCGAAAAAACAAGAATCACCTTTGCCAACGCGGTGATTTTGGCGGCGAGCTACGCGTTTGTCATTTACGCCGACTACCGCTTTGCTCTCGCGCTGGCGGCGCTGACCGTCGTGACATGGTTCTGCGCTAAGAAGGACAAGCTGATTCCGCTCGGCATTGTGCTGGCGGTCGTCTCGCTCGGCTTCTTTAAGTACACCAACTTCTTCATTGAATCGTTCGCCAAGCTGTTCGGCAACGACTTCACCGCGCTCAAGCTCATTGTGCCGCTCGGCGTGTCGTTCTGTACCTTCAGCGCCGTCAGCTACCTGGCGGACGTTCGCCGTCAAAAGGTGCAGGCGGACAGCCTGTTCAGCGTCGCGCTGTATCTGGCGTTCTTTCCCAAGCTGACCTCGGGACCTATCCAGCGCAGCGGCGATTTTCTGCAGCAGGCGAACAGCGACAGAAGCGTGGGACTCGACAGCTTTAAGACGGGCGTTCAGATATTCGTCTTTGGCCTGTTCAAGAAGCTCGTTCTCGCCGACAGACTGGCTGTGTTCGTTGACCAGGTCTACGCCACCCCGAATGTATTCGGCAGCCTGACGGTACTGCTGGCGGTGATCGCCTATTCGTTCCAGATTTACCTCGATTTTTCGGGTTATTCCGATATGGCGGTGGGCGTGGCGAAAATCATCGGCTTCGACCTTCCGCGCAACTTCAATCTGCCGTACCTGGCGCACAACGTCACCGAGCTGTGGAAGCGCTGGCATATTTCGCTTTCCTCCTGGCTGATGGAATACCTGTATTTTCCGCTCGGCGGCAGCCGCAAGGGTACCTTCCGCAATTATCTGAATCTGGTGCTGACCATGGTCATCGGCGGCATCTGGCACGGCGCGAACTGGACCTATGTGTTCTGGGGATTGCTGCACGGTTTGGCGCTTGCCGTCCATAAGGTATGGATGAAGCTGACCAAGAGCGCCGAGAGAAAGCCCGGCATCGCGGGCAGCCTGATCTCCATTGTGCTGACCTTCGCGTTTACCTCCTTCTGCTGGATCTTCTTCCGCGCGGAGAGCTTTGAAAGCGCAGCGGCAATCATCACGCGCATGTTCAGCTTCAGCGCAGGTCTGGAGCAGCCCTATCTGTGGCTGTTTGTGACGCTTGCGCTCTACTTTGCGGCAGCGGCGTTCGCTGTGGTGAAGTCGGGAAAGAACGCGGACAACGTTAAGCGCAAAAAGCAGAATGTTTGCCGGGTAGAGGGCTTCTATCCCGTGCTCAATCTCTCCAAGTTCTGGCAGCTGACGCTGTTCTTTGTGTTCCTCGGTCTGACGCTGGTAACAGCCTACACAGGCGGCAGCCCGTTCATCTACGGCAACTATTAATGAATGATCATTAAGGGCAGAATAAGCCCAAACGAACGCTACATCCGAATGAACATTAACCATCCGAAGGTGAAAACATAAGCAAATGTTGTGTGAAGGCTTTGTTAGAAAACAAGCGGACTGCGGAGATGTGCTTGCACTCCCGTGGTCCGCTTTTGGCTTATTCACCAGCGATACTAATATCGCAAAATAAAAAGGTACTGTGGCAGCTTGTATCACTGTCATAGTACCTGTGTGTCTTTTTCGTGTTGTCTTTGACTTTCTTATTGCGGTGGGTTTTGTTTCAAATAAACGGGTGCATGGTCAGGTTATTATCTCAGCTTTCGACGGGGAATTTGTCGGTCATTTCCGCCAGAAAGCGCTGAATTTCCGTCGCGTCGCCGATATCGGTCACGCCGTCTCCGTTGATATCGCCGGTGAGTATGCTTTCGGCGTCAAGCTTGTCCAGCTCCGCAATATGTCCCTGCAGTGCCGTGACGTCGTTGATGCTGACTGTGCCGTCACGGTTGACGTCGCCCCAAAGCCTTTCGGAGAGGATGCCGAGGGGCTGGGGGATAAGGCTGTC
>ONEN01000104.1 GCA_900316815.1 uncultured Eubacteriales bacterium
TTTCTTTACGGCAGAAGGCTCCTCAGCTGCATTCCGCTTGCGGTGGTGTGTATCCTCTACGCGTTGCTGATGCCCATTGTGGTCACAGAGGCGACGGTGACGTATTTACTGAGCTGTCTGTTCTTTATTGTGGGTTTTGTTGTGATACTGATGCGCCACAGGCGCCTTCGCTTTATGGACTTTGCTTATGCCATGTTCGGCACATTGCTCATTGCCTTCGGCATGAGCGCGGTTTCGCTTGCGTGCATAGGCAACGGTTACAACGTCAGCTTCTTCTTTGTACTGGTATTCCTGCTTCCGTGGATGGCGGACGGCGGCGGCTATTTTGTCGGCAGCTACTTCGGCAGACGCAAGCTCTGTCCCGGCATCAGCCCCAAAAAGACGGTTGAGGGTGTGCTCGGCGGAACGGTGTTCTGCGTTGCCTCTGCTCTGGTAATGGGCTTGGTCTTTCAGTTTATCGTGTTCGGCGGTGATGAGTCCGTCCGCGTCAACTTTGCGGGACTGATCGTGCTGGCGATTCTGGACTCCGTCGTTTCGCTGATCGGCGACCTCAGCTTCTCTCTGATCAAACGCAACCTCAAGATAAAGGACTACGGCACCCTTTTCCCGGGGCACGGCGGTATGCTTGACAGATGTGACAGCATTATTTTCACTGCGCCGCTGGTGGTGGCGCTGGGGCAGGTAATGCCTTTCCTTCAGATATTGGTGTAAGCTATGAAAAATATTGCGATTCTCGGCTCAACCGGTTCCATCGGCACCCAGTCGCTGGATGTCGTTGATAAGCTTCATTTACAGGTTTCGGCGCTTACGGCGGCGAATAACATCACATTACTCGAACAGCAGGTGCGCAAGTACAAACCCGCACTTGCTGTGGTTTTCAACGGGCAAAAGGCAAAGGAGCTGCAAATTGCCATCGCCGACACTTCTACCAAGGTGCTCAGCGGCATGGAGGGTTTAATTGAAGTCGCGCAGCTGCCGCAGGCGGATTTGGTTCTCAATTCCGTGGTAGGCATGGTGGGGCTTCAGCCGACTATAGCCGCGGCGCAGGCAAAGAAGGACATCGCCTTTGCCAACAAAGAAACCCTTGTGGCAGGCGGCGATCTGGTCACCGACGCGGTGCGGGAAAACGGCGTCAGGCTGCTTCCCGTAGACAGCGAGCACTCTGCGATTTTCCAGTGCCTGCAGGGAATGCCCGATAAAAAGATATTGAAAAAAATCATACTCACCGCTTCGGGCGGTCCGTTTTTTGGCAAGACGACCGAGGAGCTGCGCGACGTCACCGTTGAGCAGGCGCTCAATCATCCCAACTGGAGTATGGGCGCCAAAATCACCATCGACTCGGCTTCCATGATGAACAAGGGATTGGAAATCATCGAGGCGGGAAGGCTCTTTGATGTGGACGGCGACCAAATAGATGTGGTTGTCCACCGCGAGAGCATTATTCATTCGATGGTGGAATTCACCGATAATTCGGTGCTGGCGCAGCTCGGCGTGCCCGATATGCGCATTCCCATTCAGTATGCCATTACTTATCCCATGCGCTATGAAAGTCCCGTGGAGGAGCTGAATTTAGCAAAGCTCGGCAGTTTGAGCTTCTTTGAGCCGGATTACGATACCTTCCTCTGCCTGCGCGCCTGCAAAAAGGCGTTTGCCATGGGCGGCGCGGCGACGGCGATTGCCAACGGCGCCAACGAGGAGGCGAACGCGCTCTTCCGACAGGGCAAAATCAAGTTCCTGACCATCGGCGAGCTGGTGATGGGCGCGGTGGAAAGCATCGAAAACTTCACCCCGTCCTGTGTGCAGGACATTCTCGACGCCGACGCGCGCGCGCGGCAGTTTGTAAAAGACCATATCGGGTAAACCCCGTTTCGGAACAATAGTCTTATTGCGGAAACTAATTGTGGAGATGAAATATATTTGCAGGTATTAATCACCATTGCGCTGATCATCATCGGCGTGCTTCTCTTTGAATTTATCATATTCGCGCACGAGTTCGGTCACTTTATCACCGCGAAAAAGTCGGGTGTGCAGGTCAACGAGTTTGCGCTGGGCATGGGTCCCAAGCTGTTCAGCTTCAAAAAAGGCGAAACCCGCTACTCGCTGCGGCTCTTTCCCATAGGCGGCTACTGCGCCATGGAGGGAGAGGACGCGGAAAGCGATAACCCGCGCGCCTTCACCAATGCAAAGGTGTGGAAGCGTATGATCATCATCATAGCGGGTGCGGTGATGAATATTCTCGTCGGTTTTTTGCTGATGTTTGTCGTCACGCTGAACCAGAGCAGCTTTGTCGACCCCACTGTCACGGATTTTGTACCATACTCCTATACTGCCAACTCGGGACTGCAGAAGGGCGACAAAATTCTGTCCGTCGGCGGCTATTCGGTGGCAAACTGGCGCGATCTACAGCTGGGCGTGCAGCTGCTTCCCTGTGAGGAGGTGGACCCGCAGTCGCTCACTGTTTATAAGCAGGACTGCTGCTACGACGCCATGAACTATCTCAAAAACATGCGCGATACGCTCAAACTGATTGATGACAACGTGATTTCCGTTTTGTATAACCGGGAACTGGCTGCGGGTGCGGAGAAAATCAACGCAGCGCAGTCAAAGGAAGAAGCGTATGCGCTGTTTCAGCAGACCATCGACAGCTTCTACACGGACGCGCAGGTTCAGAAGCCGGCGGATTTCCAATATCCAACCATCGAGGTGAGGGAGAAGCGCCTGCGTTATCAGGGAGACGTTACGGTTTTGCGCAGCGGAACAAAGACAGAGATAAAGAACGTGCAGTTCTTTACCTACAAACCGAGCGAGGACAAAACGGCGGTCGGCATCGACTTTTATCTGCAAAGCAAGGACAAAAATTTCTTCACCGTCATGGAGGAAACCTTTACCGGCACTGTCAGCCTTGCCAAGAGCGTCTGGAAGTCGTTTGAGCTGTTGGTCACCGGACGTTTCCACTTTTCGGATATGTCGGGTCCCGTCGGTATCACCAAGGTGGTGTCCGACGCGGCGGCTGTCGGTCTGGAAACGGGCTTCGGCGACGCAGTGCTGAATATTGTGATGATCATGGCGCTGATTACCGTCAACCTCGGTATCGTCAACATGATGCCGTTCCCCGCGCTCGACGGCGGACGTTTCGTATTTTTGGTGGTAGAGGCGATTATCCGCCGCCCTCTGCCGCGCAAGGTGGAATATATCGTTAACGGCATTGGCTTGGTGCTGTTGATTATGATGATCATTGCGATTACCTTCAACGATGTTTTCAAGCTGTTTACGGGCGGATTTGATATGCAATATTAACCGATGACCACAATAACAGGGAGGCTGTTATGGGTAGTAAAATTCAGGTAAAAGCAGGCAATGTGTTCATCGGCGGCGGGGCGCCCGTCACCGTGCAGTCCATGCTCAACGTTCCCTCAACCGACGTTGCGGGCAGCGTGGCACAGGCTAAGCGGCTGGAGGAGGCAGGCTGTCAGATCATCCGCGCCGCTATTCCCGACATGGAGGCGGTAAAGCTGATTCCCGCTCTCAAGGAAGCCGTCAGCGTGCCCATTGTCGCAGACATTCACTTTAATTATAAGCTCGCGCTGGAGGCATGTGCCGCCGGCGTGGATAAAATACGCATCAATCCCGGCAACATAGGCTCTGACGACAGGGTAAAAGCGGTCGCCGACGCGTGCAGACAGCGCGGTATCCCGATCCGCATCGGTGTAAATTCCGGCTCTCTCGAAAAGGAAATCCTGGCGAAGTACGGTCACCCCACGCCGCAGGCGCTCTGCGACAGTGCGCTCTATCACGCCTCGCTGCTGGAAAAATTCGACTTCAACGATATCGTGCTTTCCATGAAAAGCTCCACTGTCTCTACCATGATACAGGCGTATGAGCTGGCTGCCGCGCAGTGCGATTATCCGCTGCACCTCGGCGTGACCGAGGCGGGCACCGAGCGTATGGGAATCATCAAGTCCTCTGCCGGTATCGGCGCGCTGCTGCTGCGCGGAATCGGCGACACTATCCGCGTGTCTCTTACTGCCGATCCCGTCCGTGAGGTATACGCGGCAAACGATATTCTGCGCGCGCTCGATATCCGTGAGGGCGGCGTGCAGTTTGTTTCGTGTCCCACCTGCGGCAGGACCCGCATTGACCTGGTCAAAATCGCCGGCGAGGTAGAGGAGCGGCTGCGCGGCTGCAACAAGAACATCAAGGTAGCGGTGATGGGCTGCGTCGTCAACGGACCGGGAGAGGCGAGAGAGGCCGACATCGGCATCGCGGGCGGCGACGGCTGCGGTCTGGTGTTCAAAAAAGGAGAGGTCATCGCTAAGGTCAGCGAGGAGCGCCTGGTGGACGCGTTGATGGAAGAAATTGAAAAGCTGTAAATTCGATATAGAAATCAGCGGTATGAAAAGATAAGGAAATAAATGAAAACACTGGGAGAACTATTCGGCTCCTTTGCGCAGGGCGCGGAGGTTCCGGCTGCCGTTGCGCAGGGAGTCGTCAAAAAAGTAAATATACTCAACGAGGTGCGCGTTGTCACCCTGTGGACGGATTTTTCCTCCCCGGTGCCTCGTGAACAGCTTCTGAGCGCGGAGAAGGTGTTTGCCAAAATGCTGGATGCGTCCGTGTGCATCAAGCCGCATTTCGGTGCGGCGCTGTTTTCGGCAGAGTATTTCCCGCACCTCTATACGGCAATTAAACGCGAGATGCCCAGCATCAACGGCACGCTCAATAACGCGGAGGTCAGGCTGGACGGCGATAAGCTGATCATCAAGCTGAACAACGGCGGCAAGGCACTGCTGGACGCCAAGGGCTTTGATCAGGCGCTCACGCGGCTGATCGCCGAGGAATTTGACCTGAATCTGACAATCAAATATACGGGTACCTTTGAGGTAGACGCCGCCAGCGACGAATACAAGCAGGTTATCCAAAGCGCCAACAAGCAAATCAGCCGCGAAAAGCTGGAAAAGGCGGCAGACTTCTTCCGCGAGGAGGAGGAAATCGCCGAGACTATCCGCGAGCGTCAGGCAGAGGAGGCCACCACGGAAATCGAGGTGCGCGAGGGAGTGTTTGTTACCCCGCAGATTCTGCGTTCCTCTGTGCGTCCTCTGTATGGCAGAAGCATCCGCGGCAAGATGATGCCCATCAAAACCCTCGCTGACGGCACAAAGGGCGCTGTCGCTTGGGGTGATGTCATCGAAATTGAAAAGCGCATCACCAAAAACAATAAAAATGCCATCGTTACCATTGACATCACCGACTATACGGGTTCTATTACCGTCAAGCTTTTCTGTGGTGTAAGGGAGGCCGAGGCGCTCGATTCGCTCAAGGCGGGCAAAACCATCGTGGTGAGCGGCAACGTCGAATACGACGAATTTCTGAAGGAAGTGGTGCTCTCCGCGTTTTCCGTCGGCACTGCCGAGAAAATCAAGGTGGTCGATAAGGCGGAGAAGAAGCGCGTGGAGCTGCATTTGCATACCAACATGTCGCAGATGGACGCGTTAACGCCTGCCGGAACGCTGGTGCAGCGCGCTTACGACTGGGGACACAAGGCGGTTGCCATTACCGACCACGGTGTGGCGCAGGCGTTTCCCGACGCAATGAAGGCGGCGGAAACCATCAAATACAAGCTCGGCGGCGATATCAAGGTCATCTACGGCATTGAGGCGTATTTTATGGATGACCTCGTGGAGTCCGTTGCGGGCGGGCAGGATGAACCGCTGGACGGTACCTTCATCTGCTTTGACATTGAAACAACGGGTCTCTCGCCCCTGCGCGACAAGATTACTGAAATCGGCGCGGTCAAGGTGGTCAACGGCGAAATAACCGATACCTTTTCCACCTTTGCCAATCCCGAAATGCCCATCCCCGCGAAGATTACAAAGCTGACGGGCATCACAGACGAGATGGTCAAGGACGCGCCCTCGCAGAAGGACGCGGTATCTGCCTTTCTGGAGTTCGCGGGGGATAATATTCTGGTGGCGCACAACGCCCCCTTTGACACATCCTTTATCCGCAAGGCGTGCGAAAATATGCACGTTGACTACACCTATACCTCGGTAGATACTGTTGCTATCGCGCGTGCGATCTTGCCCGATATCAAGAACGTCAAGCTCGATACGGTTGCGAATTACCTCCGTCTGGGCGGCTTTAACCATCACCGCGCCACCGACGATGCGGAGATGCTGGCGAAAATCTTTATTTCGCTCTGCAACCGTCTCGGCGACGATTTCAATATTTTCACTGTTAATGATATTAATACAAAAATTGCGGGCGGCGATTTTAAAAAGCTGCCGACGTATCATCAGATA
>ONEN01000178.1 GCA_900316815.1 uncultured Eubacteriales bacterium
CATGGCGGCAAATATGATCGGCGTCAGCAAGCGGATCATCGCCTTTCGGGACGGCGGCAGCTATGTGGTGATGTACAACCCCGTCATCATCGCCAGGGCGCAGCCCTACGAGACGGAGGAGGGCTGCCTTTCGCTGCTCGGCGGACCGCGCAAAACCACGCGCTGGCAGCGGATCACCGTCCGCTACCGTGACAGCGGCTTCCGCGAGAAAACCAAAGCCTACACGGGCTTCACGGCGCAGATCATCCAGCATGAGGTGGATCACTGCAACGGCGTGAGAATATAGTCATATCATCATTCATCAACATCAAAAAACAGTGCTGTTGCCGATTTCCGTCGGCAGCAGCACTGTTGCGTTACGTAGTATTATACGGGCAGTCGGGGTCGCGGAGGTCCCAGCGGCCTGTGCGGGCGTATGCGGCGCATCTGGAGCCGCCGCCGCAGAGGTCGGCATAGCGGCAGGCGCGGCAGCCCTCGGGCAGCTTGCCCGCGCGCAGCGCCTGTAAAACGGGACTCTCGCGGTAGATGGTCAGCAGGTCGCTGTCGGTTATGTTTCCCGCCGGCAGCGGCAGCCGGCGGCAGGGCATGACCGCGCCGTCCGCCAGCAGCGCCAGCAGCGAGCTGCCCGCAGTGCAGCGATAAATAAATTGCTCGCGGCAGGGGAGAAACTGCAGCGCCCGCGCACAGCTGACAAGCCCTTTCCGGTTGAGCCTTGCCGCCGTGCGGCACAGCCGGCGGTATTNNNNCCGGCGGGAATGATCACGCGGTCGAACCATAGCTTGTCCGCGCCGTATCGGCGGCAGAGCGCCGCCAGCTTTTTCAGCTCGCCCAGGTTTTGCCGCTGGGCGGTAAAGGAAATACTGGTGAAGATCCCCTGCGACTGCAGCGCCTCAATGCCCTGCGCCGCCTGTTCAAAGCTGCCCCTGCCGCGGATGGCGTCGTGAACCCCGCGCGTGCCGTCCAGACTGATCTGCACATACTGTACGCCGCAGCCGCGCAGCCGCCGCGCCTCCTGTAAACCAATCAGCGTGCCGTTGGTCAGCACGGCGGTGGTGATGCCGCGCCGCTTTGCCTGCTCCAGCAGCCAAAACAAATCGGGGTGCAGCAGCGGCTCGCCGCCCGTGATGTTCAGGTGTCCGCGAAAACGGCAGGCGCACAGCAGGTCTTCATATTGACCGAGCACGCGCTCCAGCGACGCGCGGTCGGAAAAAGCGGTGTAATCGTCCTGATAGCAGTGCGTGCAGCGCAGGTTGCAGCGGTGCGTGATGTGCCATTGCAGCGTAAAGCTGCCGTTGTCCAGCGTTTGTTCCATGCCTTGGCTCAGAACGACGAGCTGCCGCCGCTGCCGCAGCCGCCGCCGCAGCCGCCGCCACTGCTGCTGCTGCCACCGCCGCCGCAGCCGCCGCCACTGCTGCTGCTGCCTCCGCCGCCTCCGCCGTGGAGGGCAGATTCGAGCAGGACCCTGCCGACAAACTTAAAGATGATGGCTACAATGCCTGTTTTTTTGTCGACGGAGAACAGATTCACGTTGACGTCGGAGCAGGCGGGCTTTTCGGGCGCTTCCTGTTCGGCAATCTGGCGCGTGTCCTCGATCAGAGGATTCGCCCGCTTGGAAAAGACGAACGCCAGCGCGGCGATCAGGCCAACCATCAGCGCCAGCACCGCGTAGCTCGCGTACTTCATCGGCTCGGGGATCATCTCGCCCTGAACGACGGCAAGCATCTGCGCATAGGCTTCCTTTGCCGCCTGATAGTAGTTTTGATCGGTCGCGTAGTGCTTGACATTGTCGGTGATGGAGCGCGCCTTGGAATCGGTCACATATTGGTTGATAAGGCCGTAGGACTGGATCGTCAGCTTGCGGATGTCCATGTTGATGACAAAGATAGCGGCGCTCTCGTATCGGAACAGATCAAGCCGCTTGACGCGCGCCTGCTCTATTTCGTCGTAGGCATACTCGCGGGTTGTCCAGAACGCGACGTTGCCGTATGCCGTCAGGGGCTTCATGTCCTCTGTCAGCGATTTTCTTTCTTCTTCGGTGAGCAGCATGTCGTTGTCGAGAATGACCGCCTTATAGCCCGTTTCGGGGTTCACATAGCTTTCGGGAGTTGCCTCCTCCGTTGCGGCGTCTTCCGCGGAGGCGCCGCCCATGGCGGTATATGCCGCGGAAAACATGGCGACGGCGCCCGTGATGTTGTCGGTGTCAACGCCCTCCGAGCCTTTTTCGAGGATATCGTTGGATTTCTCCTGACCGATATACTTTTCCGCCGTGCCCGTGGCTAGCAGGCGCAGCTTTTTGTTTTTGACGTCAAAGACGACGCCGAACAGGTCGTCATAGTTGAACGGCGGCAGGTGCTGTTCGGTAATATCGTCCAGCTCCGACGGGGAATAGGTGTTGTTGGAGAAGAATACCGCGTTGCAGTATATGGTAAGCCGCTTCATGGTGCTTTGCAGCTTGTTCCGATCCGCAGAGTCAAACAGCCCGCTGTCGTCGCGGATGACGGCGCAGTAGCCTGTATCCTTGTTGGTAAAGACGACATTATCTCCGTCGCTCTGCGCGGAGGTCGTTTCGGTCTGCGCCGCGAGGGCGGGCGTGACGGAGGACAGCACGAGCGCCATAAGCAGCATGAGGGGAAGCAGCAGCCGTATCAGCTTAGTTTTCATCGTACCGCGCTCCCTTCTTGTTGAACTGCGGCGGACGGCGCTTGGCGATCGTCACCTGAAAGCGGATGTGCAGCAGAGAAATGGCGAACAGTGACGCCATGATGACAAAACACAGTCCGTAGTAGAGCGTTTTGTGCGGAAGATCGAGGAATACCAGCGCCAGATAGAACACCGCTGTCAGATAAACCCCGATGCTGATGCCGATGAGGGGCTTCAGCAGCTTTTTGGCTTCCTGCAATATGCCGCTTTTCAGCATGGATTCGGTGTGGAGCTGAATGGCGCCGATCTTGTACATTTCCAGCCCCTGATTATAGTGCAGCTGCGCCAGCGCCAGCGCATTGAGGACAAAGACGATTCCCCAGAGAAAAGCGCCTGTTTTGGCGTAGGAGCCGTCGGAGGTGAAGCCGATGACGGAGGCGACTGCCACCGCTGCCAGAAACAGGTAACGCAGCGTCATGTGAGACGGCGGCTTTGCCAGGTCGCCCGGGTCGACTGTCTTGGATTTGCTGTTGCCCTTGGAGCCTTGCAGTGAAATGTCCGAGTGCAGCGCCTTGCTTACGGTATGAACAAACGAGTTTTGGGTGACGTACAGTCCCGCGATCAGCAGCATGGCGCACACGCCGAGCATGGTGGTCGCCTTGACGGAGGGGAGGAAGTTGATCAGCAGCAACAGCAGCCCGAACACCGCCGCCGCAACGCCGAGGGCGGCAAGCAGGATCCGCAGGGGACTGAGCGGCAGATCAGCGCCGACCTTGCCCGTCTGTCCGTTGACGGTGGCGTAGGTCAGCTTGTTTTTGTGCCGGTAGCTCATGAACCAGACGGGATAGAGCGTTTTTTCGGAACGGTGGACCTTCAGCGGCAGCTGCGACGAGTTGGGCAGGTAGGTCAGCTGACCTTTCGGCAGCTTTCCCTTCATGGAAGGATCCTTGGCGATCTCCTCAAACGCGTGCTGTTCCAGCTCCCTGTTGGCGAGCTGATCGTATTCCTCGTCGCTTGCGTCGCCTGCCTCGGCGTAAAAGCCGCAGAGATAGCCGGGATTAAAGGGCACCTGCTTTGAGGTGTCATAGGGCGCGATTTTCTCGCTGAGATGGTCGTCAAAGGAGATGGACGCGTCGTGGGTGTAGCCGTTGAGCGCGGTATCGACCGTGCCGGTCACCGAATAGGTTTTGGAGGTCACGGTGCCCAGCACCACGCCCGTCTTGAGCGACTCGGCGGTGATGTGGAACTTTCCCTTGAGCGCCGCCTCATAGCTCCAATAGGGCATGTAGATGCCGCGGAAGCTCTCGATCAGCTCGGGCTTGCAGTACTTGCGCGAGACAAACAGATGGCGCTTGACCTCCTTGACATACGCCTGCTTGCA
>ONEN01000047.1 GCA_900316815.1 uncultured Eubacteriales bacterium
ACGGTTGCCGCTCTATTGCAACCGAAAATTCACCGCTCCGTCGGCTGAGCGGAAGATAATACATATAAAGTATAAGGAGGTAAACCGACATGAAGGAATTAATGGGCTGCTGCGGTCTGGATTGTGAGAAGTGCGGCGCGTATATTGCGACCGTCAACAACGACGACGCCATGCGGGAGAAAACGGCAAAGCTGTGGAGCGAGTGGAACAACACCGTCATCCCGCCCGAGGCGATCAACTGTCTGGGCTGCCGCTCCGACGGCGTGAAGGCGTATTACTGCACCGAGCTGTGCGCGATCCGCAAATGCGCGCTGGGCAAGGGCTTCGCCACCTGCGGCGAGTGCGAGAAGCGCGGCGGCTGCCAAACGCTGAAGGTCATTCACGACAACAGCGAAGAGGCGGCGCAGAATCTCGGCCTGTAAAATTGTGTAAAGAAAACCGGGCAAAGCCGGTCGGCGTGCCCCGCAATACCATCAGCTCCATTGAGACGGGACAATTTAATCCGACAGTCAAGCTCGCGCTGATACTGTGTATCGCGCCGGACAAGCATTTTGAAGAGCTGTTCTATTTTGATTAACGGGGTGAGCAGATGAAACTATTTGTTTCGGGTTTGCTGAATGTGGAGACAACGGTCGCCGTCAGAGACTTCCCCATCTCCTATTATCCGATCGACTACCCGTTTTTCGGGATCCAATCCCATGTTTCGGGCGTGGGCTATAACATCGCCAAAGCAGCCCCGCGCGTGTTTGCCGCACGCGCGGGGCTTAGATTATACCTTTATGGTAAAAAAATAAAATATTTTTAAAACAGTATTGACAACCGCGCCGCTAAGTGGTATGATTTGTATAACAAATCATACCAGAGGTGAACAACATGGCAGCTCCCAAAGGCAAATACGCATGGACCGCAACCGTCGGCGAAAAGGGACAGATCGTCATACCCAAGCAGGCGCGCGACCTCTTCGGCATCAAGCCGGGCGACGTACTGATATTGCTGGGCGACGACAAGCACGGCATCGCCATTCCCCCAAAAGAAATGTTCAACGAAATTTTCGGCAGTGTTTTTAACGGAAAGGACTAAGAAGAAGCATGAAAAAGATCGCATTTTTTTGCATTCCCGCAACCGGCCACACCAACCCCATGCTGCCCGTCGCCGCCGAACTGGTAAAGCGCGGCAATGTTGTCCGCTTCTATTCCTTTGACGAATTCAAGGAGAAAATCGAAGCCACGGGCGCCGAATTTATCTCCTGCACCCGCTTTCTGCCCGAGCTGACCGCCGAGGAGGAGCAGAACCTGAAAAATGTTTCCACCACCGAAATGGCGATTCAGGACATCCGCGCCACCCGCGCGATGGACGAATACCTCGACGGCGAGTTCAAGAGCTTTCAGCCCGACGTCGTCTACACCGACTCCGCCTGCTTCTGGGGCAAGCTGAACGCGTGGAAGCACAAGGTTCCCATGGTGGTATCCACCAGCACCTTCGCGTTCAATCAGCTGTCCTCCAAATATATGAAAAACAGCCCCCGCGAGCTGTACGATATGATTGCCGGCCTGCCCAAGATCTCCAAGGAGCTGAAAACTCTGCGCCCCCTCGGCTATGAGGTCAAGAGCGCCCTCTCACTGGTGCAGAGCGACAACAACACGGACTCCGTCGTCTACACCACCCGCGCCTTCCAGCCCTACGCGGAAAGCTTTTCCGAGTGCTACGCTTTTGTGGGTCCCTCCGTGTTCTCCAAGGCACAGCCTCAAAAGAACAAAAAGCGTCCGCTTGTCTATATTTCCATGGGCACCGTCATCAACGAGCGCCCCGACTTCTACAACAAGTGCATCGACGCCCTCAAGGATATGAACGTGGACGTGATCATCTCCTGCGGCAAGGCGATGGACCGCAAGCTTCTTGGCACGCTGCCCGCGAACGTCAAGGCGTATCCCTCCGTTGACCAGCTCGACGTACTCTCCAAGGCAAGCGCCTTCATCACCCACTGCGGCATGAACAGCGTATCCGAGAGCCTGTACATGGCGGCGCCGATGGTGCTCTATCCCCAGACGGGCGAGCAGTACGCGGTGGCGAGAAAGGCCGCCGAAATCGGCGCGGGCACCATGCTCAAGGACGACTCCGCCGAGGGCATTGCCAAGGCGGTGCGCACCATTCTGGACAACGACGCCTATCAGAAGGCTGCCGACGCCTGCAGCAAAGACTTCCGTTCCGCCCCCGGCACCAAGGGCGCGGCGGATTTTATTGAGAACGCGCCCCACAAGGCGGGCGGCGTGGACTTGCTCAAGGAGCTGAACAAGGCGAAGGGTCTGTTCACGCTCTGCTACTGGGCGGTCATTACCTCCCTTATTCTGCTGTTCGGCTTTTTGGTCGGCTGGCAGTTCGTGTGGATCATCGGCGTGGCGGGAGGCGTGCTCTCCCGGCCCATCACCAACATCGCGAGCGGCTATCTCTATAAGGGCCTGGTAAAAAAGCATTTCCCGAAAAAATAAACAGCAGCCATACAACGCAGCCGTCAGGATTCTGAAAAGCAAAGAACCTGACGGCTGTTATTTTGTTCAAAACATCTTGCGGCGGATTCCGCAATATGGTACGCTGACAACAGGAAAAACCGTTAATTTCAATCAAATCGGGTGATTCTATGGACAGCAAAACAATGAACAGACAAATCCGCAGCATCGCCAACCGCAGGTCGCTCCTGTTGGTGCTCTATCTCGCGATGATACTTCCGTGCCGGTTTCTGTTGCGATTTATCAGCAACGCCGGCGACTGCGGCTCGTTGTGGCAGGAACCGAGATTTATGATTCTGCTGATGGAAATCATACAATATGCGGTCATCTATCCGGTTCTGTATATTGTGTATTACACATGCCTGAACCGCCGGAACGGACTGCGGCTGCGCGGCGTGTTCCGCAAACCGGAATAAGACCCGCTGAGGCGCCGTTTTGTCACGGTACCGCAGCGGGTTCTTTCTTTCGGGATTTTTTCGGTTCAACTTCGAGGAATCATTCTGTTCCGGCGCGCCTGCCGCTTTTCAGAAACAGAACCGCGGCAAACACCATAAGCGGCAATCCCGCGAGCATTCCCACGGGAGCCGAACCGAGCAGCCTTGCCGAGCCCGTGTCCTGAACGGTCACCATCAGCGGCAGGGTCGCCGCCGCGTTGAAGGAGCCGTGGAACAAAGCGGGGAGCCAGATTACGCCGCTTTTTTCATATACCCAATCGAAGATAATGCCCAGCGCGACGGTGATAAAGCAGAACAGGAGCATACCCGCAACGGGAAAGCCGAAGTAGCCGTAGCCGTATTCGTAGCCGATCAGCCAAATCAGCGGAAAATGCCAGCTGCCCCAGATCACGCCGCCGATCAGCCTGCCGACCCGCGCGCCGAATTTCGCACGGAGCTGCGGATACAAAAAGCCTCTCCAGCCGACCTCCTCGCCGAGAGCAAAGACCATATTGATTGCCGGCGCGTAGGCGAGAGCGGAAGCAATGCCGATCAGAATATAAACCGGGTAGGTGATTCCCTGCGCCTCCATCTGCGCAATTACGTCCGTTCCGGCCGCCGCGTTCAGGTAGGCGCCGCTGAGGTCAAAATGCGCGGGAAAGACCAAAAAATACAGCGCCGCGCCCACAGCGGTCAGCAGGGCGGGAGAAAACCAGGCGAGAAGGAACAAGCGCACATTTCCCCTGAAGCGCGGCTTCCAGCCGATGGTTTTGATGTTGCCGCCCGCGAGCACCGTTCCCAGGAGCGGCACGAACATCATCAGCGCCATCACGGGCTGCGCGAGAAAGCCAAGCCCCGTTGTGCTCAGCACGCCGACGCCCGCCTGTATCAGATAAGCGATTCCGAAGGTCCAGATGATAAATTTGATGACCTGTGTTTTGTTAAAGGTTGTTTCTTTCATGTTATCCACCTGCTTTCCATTGTATCCTACTCAAACAGCATACGGTTGGTAACGCAGCGAACGTCCTTTGCCGCCGCCACCATGCGGAACATCCTCTCCAGCCGCTCAAAGGAACCCTCCGCAGTGCCGTAGTCCAGCTCGTAGCCGTGCCCCCACATAAGGAACACGCTGTCCTCCTTCCCTGCGGGCATGGCGATAAATTCCCGCAGCAGCTCCTCCGCAAAGGGGTCGAGCTGCCAGCAGGTGGGCGTGATCAGAAACGCCTGTTTGTCAAAGGAAAAGTCGCGCGGCCTTTGCAGGTGGCAGACTCTTCTCGCGTAGCGCACGCCGCTGCCGCGCAGCGCGTCGAGCACACGGTCGTTAAAGGTATCCTTGGGAAAGGCGTGCCCGACGACAGGCGTGCCGAACAGCTCCGACAACACCTTTACATCCTGCGCGATCTCCTCCTGCGCCTCCTCGCGCGTCAGGTTCGTCTGCACCAGATGGTGCGTGCCGTGGCTCGCGACCTCCACATTGGGGTGCGAATAGAGCCTGACCGCCTCCTGACGGCTGAGAATATAATGATCAACGTACAAACCGGGACAGCTTTCGTCCCTGACAGCGGCGCTCCTGCCGCGTCCCTCCGTCAGGCGGATATAGGTCTTTTTGCCGAACAGGCCGCTGCTCAGGTTAAAGGTGCCCCTGATGCCGTAGCGCTCCATCAGCGCGATTATGCGCCTGTCCTGCTCGGTGCCGTCGTCGTAGGAAACGGAAAAAAGCTTTTCGCCCATGGTCAGTCACTCTCCTTATGCTCCGATCTTCTGTTGCTTCATTCCCGCAGCGAGGCCATGGAAACCGGGAAATCAAAATAGGTGTCCGGGTACGGCTCGTTGTCCAGGGTGAAATCCCACCACTCCGTCGAGCACGGACTGAACCCGCTGCGCAGCATACCGTCGCGGAGGAGCATCCTGTTTTGGTACTGCTCTGCGGTGATACCCTCATAATCGGGGTGGGAGCGGACGTCAAATAAATCAAAGGTGCCGCCCATATCCAGCTCCTGCATAGTTTTTGCGTCAACGAGGGTCATGTCCACCTTGCTGCCGCGGCTGTGCCCCGAATAGTAGGCGATGTAGCCGTAATCAAAGAGCACGGACTTGTCGAGCGAGGGATAGAAGTCCGCCTTCATCTTCGTATCGTCGGCGTCCTCCGCCCATGCGGCGAAATGCGCAACGGCGCGCTGCGGACGGTACGCGTCATACAGCTTAATGAGGTAGCCCTCGTTTCTGAACGCGTCCGCCGCGTTGCGGAGGGCGAGAGCCGCCTCCTCCGACAGCAGGGCGACAGGCTCCTCATAGCCGTTTATTCTCGTGCCGACAAAATTATAATCGGAATAGTACCGCATATCGATCACCGCGTCGGGTATCACCTGACTGACGGAAACAAAGCCCGTCGCGTCGTTGCTATCGGCGGGGTCGGAACCCTTCCAACGGAACTGATAGGCGGTCGGCGCCTCGGTGGCTGCGGGTTCGGTCGGGATTTCAACGGTGTCAACGGTAGCGGCGCCTGCGGTCGCCTGCGTTGCAGCGGGAGGAACCGTCTCCTCAGGCAAAAGGCGACAGGCGCTCAGCAGCAGAGCCGCAGCGCCCAATATGACGCCGAGCACTGTTTTTTTGTTATACTTCTTCATCATCAATACGGCTCCACATAGGTAAGGCAGGTGTCGGGACAGTTGCCCTTCACCACGCTTTTGATCGTCAGCTGTACATAATCCGTATCAACAGGCGTGTCAAAGCTGATGGTCTGCACGGTTTTGCGGTCGGCAGTGTTGAAAACATTCAGTGAAACGGTGGTGCTGCTGCCGTCGGAAAAACTGATGGTCAGCCCCGCTATTTTACAGTTGTAGTCATATTGCTTCTCCGTACCCGCGTAGCCGTTGATAATGCGCAGCCCCGAAACCCGTTGCTTTCCCGGCAGACTCAGCTTGATCCACTCGCCCTCTCCGTAACCGGAGGCGTTTTCGCACCAGCAGGTGCCGTCGTTTTTCAGCAGATTGGAGGCGCTGTAGTTGTGCCCCTGCTGATCGGGCAGCACCGAGCTGGCGGAAGCCGACACAAAGCGGGTGGCAGCGGGAACGTTGCTTGTTTCGTACGCCACACGCGCGCCGAAAGTGACCGGAGGCTGCTCAGTTTCTTGGCTCTGATTCTGATTATTGTTGGCCATCAAAAGCAGTATAATGGCAATAGCCGCACAGACAACTGCCACTGCAGAAGCAACAATGACAGGGACTAATTTGGAGGACGAATTCTGTCCCGTGACAGTCACAGGCCGGTACGGCTGCGGTCGATTGGGAGGAACAGGCTGCCGGGGCGCTCCCGCCGGGCGGTACGGCTGCGGCTGATTGGGCGGAACAGGCTGCCGGTGCGCTCCCGCCGGGCGGTACGGCTGCGGCTGATTGGGAGGAACAGGCTGCCGGGGCGCTCCTGCCGGGCGGTGCGGCTGCGGCTGATTGGGCGGTGCAGGCTGCCGGGGCGCTCCTGCCGGCCGGTACGGCTGCGGCTGATTGGGCGGAACAGGCTGCCGGGGCGCTCCTGCTTTTCTGTTCGGCGCGGGCTTGTCCGGCATTCCCTCTCTCCTGTTCGGCGCGGGCTTATCAAGCATTCCCTCTCTCCTGTTCGGCGCGGGCTTATCCGGCATTCCCTCTCTCCTGTTCGGCGCAGGCTTATCCGGCACTCCCTGTCTTCCGTTCAATGCGGGTTCGTCAGCAAGATGGGTTGCCTGTCTATCCCTCTTTGGCGGCATCTGATCGTACTTTACCGGCGCGGACGCGTCTAGCGTTCTGTTGGCGGCGGAATCCGGACGGTACGGCTCATCGTAACGGTTCTGATGATTCTGATCCACGGTATTCTCTCCTCCTGTTCCGTTTCAGCGGACGATACTGTCTGCCGCAGGGTGAATAGTTTCTTTAAAAATATTGCCGACTGTATGGATAATCTGTCAACATTATATATCCTGACGCTGCTTTCGTCAAGACTAATCTGCCTCCTTCACTTCTCTCCCCACACAGAAACAGGCGCAAAGGCACAGGGTTTTTGTATAAAATCAACAAAATTCATCAACAAATTTCGGGTTGATTATCGTTCTTTTTTGTACTATAATATTGATATAAAGTGCAAGGAGGCATTTACATGAAAAAATTATGGAAACAATCACTCGCCGTTGTTTCGGCAGCGGCACTGTTGCTGACGGCAGGACCGTTCACGGCTGCGGCGGCGTCTGCGGGAGAACAGCCGGTCGGCGCAAGCAGCGGCACCACGGGCAACTGTGAGTGGACACTGGATAACAACGGTGTGCTGACCATCAGCGGCGACGGATTCATGGCAGATTATGACTACGATAACAGAGCGCCGTGGGGGTATGATATTTCACAGGTTATTATTCAAGACGGCGTCCGGTCCGTTGGCAGCCAATCGTTTTGTGACTGTGAGAATCTGACCAACATCACCATCCCCGGCAGTGTAACAGAAATCGGCGAATCTGCTTTTTGGGGCTGCTACAATCTGACAGACGTCACCACTTCGGAAGGCTTGCTCACCATTGGCAGTTATAGTTTCGGTTATTGTGAGAATCTGAATAACGTCACATTGCCGGACAGCCTGGAGATGATTGATGAATTCGCTTTTTGCAACTGCTATGCATTAACAGATATCACTATTCCCCGCGGTGTAATACAGATTAACTGGAATTCATTCTTTTCATGCAGCAGCCTGACCGGTATCTCGGTTGCAGCGGAAAATACGGTTTATGACAGTCGGGACAATTGTAACGCGATTATTGAAACCGGTTCCGACACATTGGTACTTGGCTGTCAAAACACGGTCATACCGGACGGCATAACCGCTATCGGTGATTCAGCCTTTCTTTACTGCGACAATCTGATTTCCATTACCCTTCCCGACAGCGTAACAAGCATCGGCAATGGGGCATTTAGCGGGTGCCGGAATCTGGTTGACATCAACCTTCCCGATAACCTGACAAGCATCGGCGATTATGCATTTGGCGTGTGCGAAAGCCTGAACAGCATCACCTTCCCTTCCGGCTTGAGAAGCATTGGCGAATGGGCATTTTGCGCATGCCCCGGCATAAGAGGCATCACCATCCCCGAAAATGTCATTTACATTGGCAAAGAGGCTTTTACAGACTGCACCGGCCTTCTCAGAATAGTCGTGAAAACAGGCAATCCTGTTTATGACAGCAGAAACAAATGCAACGCCATTATTGAAAGCGATTCAAACACATTGCTGTTCGGCTGCCAAAACACGGTTATCCCCGACTCCGTCGAAGCAATCAACTCGTTCGCGTTTCACAACTGCGTCAGCCTGACCGAAATCACCATTCCTGAAAGCGTGCGGTCGATAGGCGAGGAAGCATTTGCAGGCTGCGCCGAATTATCACAAATTAGGGTTGCTGAGGGCAATCCCGTTTATGACAGCAGGAACGATTGCAACGCCGTCATCAACACCTCCCTCAACGAGCTTGTTGTCGGTTGTCAAAGCACCGTCATTCCGGAGGATGTGACCCGCATTGGCGACTTCGCGTTTGCCGGCGCCTTGCTTGACATCACTATTCTTCCCGACAAAGTGACCTACATAGGACCTTATGCGTTTTACGGCTGCTACGACATGACGAGCATCGTCATTCCGCCCGGTGTAACTTACATTGACGAGACGGCGTTTTGGGGCTGTGATGATTGCACCATCTACGGAACAGCCGGCTCCTACGCACAAAGGTATGCGCACGAGTATGAAATCCCGTTTATAGCTATCGACGGCATGATCATCGGCGACGTTGACGACGACAGCTATGTCACCATTGCCGACGCGACGCTCCTGCAGCGGTATCTTGCGGAGTTTGTCACACTTGACAGCAACGCTCTTCTGCGCGCCGACGTCAGCGGAGACGGAACGGTTTCTATTGCCGACGTAACCGACCTCCAGCGCATCATCGCGGAATATATCTAAGCTAATCACGGCAAAGGCTGCCCCCATCCGACACGGATGCGCGGCAGCCTTTTTCTTGCGCATTAACACATACTATTCAATACCGCAGCCGGTATGTCCCGTTCTCCGTCGCCTCCACAATGCCCTCCGCTGTCAGATCATCCAGCAGCTTTCTCAGATTGGAGGGCTTCACGCCGAGCAGCTTGTTCAAGCTCTCAAAGCTGCCCTCCGCGTGGTCGGTGAGGTAGTCGATCAGCATCGCTCTTTTCAGGGCGGACTTCATCTCCGCCTTTTTGCCCTCCTGCTTGATTCGCGTCACCTTGTCGCCGCGCTTCATCAGCGGCAGCAGGAACTCGATTCTGTTCGGGTGGACGGTCTGCTTGATGGTCGGCTCGCTCCAGCCGTGGCGCTTCCATGTGTAGAAGATATTCGGAATGCCGCTGCCCGCGCCGTCGCCGATGTCTATGAGATTGAACATCTTCATCAGAAGGCCGTTTCGCGGGTCGGAAAAGCCGCCGCTTTTTGCCGCCGCGACCTCAATGCGGAAATCGCCGGGGTTGGACAGGACGATCCTGTCCGCGCGTTTGATGATGACAACGCCGCCCTCGCCGTAATAATCGGCGTTGACAAGGCAGTTGGCAAGCGCTTCCCTCGCCGCCATACGCAAACGGCGGTTGGGCAGCGCCGTTGTGATCCTCTCGTAAACCGCCTCATAAAAATCAAAAACATTGCCGCCCCGGTCGCCCGAGGACGAAACAAGCTGCCGCTCCTCTTCGCGATAGTCGAGCGAATAAGCCGGATAGACCTCTCTGATTCTCCGCGCGGTGCCGAACATCAGCAGTCCTCCCGCTGTCGGGTGCCGTCCGCCCTGCTCCCCTATGCTGACGGCGCCGATTTTAAACAGGAATTCTTCGTCGTCGAGAGCTTCCCAGACGTGATTCGGATGAGATTCGCGCACGCGCTCGCGGTATCTTTTGACGCTTGAAAAATTGAACACCGATACATCATACTGCTCCAGCCGCTGCATGTCCTGCGTGGCGTATGCCGCGTCGCGCACCATTGCCTGATACTCCTCCTGCGTACAACGGTAATCGCCCTCACCGCTGCGGCGGTAGGTATTCACGGGATTGCCGTCCACATACACGGGCTTATAAAAGCGCTCGGCACGAGGCACCGTGATGACGATGATACGGTCGCCGTTGACCTCCTCGATCCTCACGTCGTTGGCGGAGAGGATATTCACACTGGTGAGCCGCGGATTGCGGACGATCTCCCAGAACTCGCTCACCAGCTCCTCGGGGTCGGGCAGGTTGACGGTGTGGAGCGTTTTGTCTTTGTGCTCTACCACCCCGAGCAGGATAATGCCGCCGAGCGTGTTGGCAAAGGAGGAATAGGTCTCCCAGATGCTGTGCGGCAGACCGCCCAGCGCGCGCTTCGCCTCAATTCTGTTGTTCTCCCTGTACTGTTCAAGATGCTGCAGGTCAATCATCCAAACAACCCCGTTCTCACTAAAAAATCATCTGCTTCCATTGTAATCAAAACCGCGGCATTTGTCAAAATATTCCTTCGTTTTTCTGCTTTCCAATTTCATCCTGTACGGCAAATGCGGAATAATGCACAGCCAAAAACGTACAATAATCTTGCAATTATTTGCTAAACAAAAACGCAAGGGAGATTCAGATATGAAAGCAACGGGAATAGTTCGGCGTATCGACGACCTTGGGCGGGTCGTCATACCGAAGGAAATCAGAAGGACACTGCGAATCCGCGAGGGCGACCCGTCACAGATAACATTGAAAAAATGGCAAAAATACAGCTTTGCTATGTTGGATTTAGCCAAAAGAATGGGATGGAAATAGTACATATTGACGAAGGCAGTTTTTATCAGTGTGTATTCGAGAGGGGAAATTATTATTAATATTGACAGGCTCGGTGTAATTTCTGTTACGCCGAGCCTGTTTTTCGTTGTAA
>ONEN01000073.1 GCA_900316815.1 uncultured Eubacteriales bacterium
TAACGATTTCCGTTCCTGTTACCGCGCTTTTTTCCGCGTCCTTATTATCGCCGCCGCCGCAGCCCGCGAGCGCTGTCACGGTGAGTACAGACGCGGTCAGCAGGGCAACAAGCGTTGTTTTAAAATGTTGTTTTCTTTCGGTGCCGGTCATAATGCCACTCCTTTAAGTTAGTCTTTTCATGCATACCATTCCGGTCGATATGCCGATCAATTGCTATTATAGCAAATATAATTTGAAAAATAAAGTGAAATAGAAAATATCTCAAAAATTTAATCATTTGCGCTTGATAATGTGATAATCCTGTGATAAGATAAAAATAATTAATAACAGCAACTATTTTTGTCAATATTTATCTTGCTATTTGGAAAGGAAAGTGCGTATGATGAAAAAACTGACGGCGGTATTCCTATCCGTCCTGACGGCGGGCAGCTGCGCCGTGCTGTCGGCGGGCGCCGCGGAAAACGAAGCCCCGGCTGCGCCGGGAGGCTTTGCCGCAAAGGCGGCGCTGTATGTACACGCGGTGACGGGCAGCGCGGACACAGAGGCATGGCAGGCGTGGCAGAGCGTTCACGACGAGAGCTTTTATGAGGCGAATCCGTATGAGAAATACTTCTTCCTGCCCTCCTCGGCTTCGGCAGACGCGGCGGAGGTGTATAACGCCTATGACAGCGCGGTCACGCTCAACGGCGTGGAAATCGGCGCGGGCGAGACCAAAACGGTGGACTACAGCACCGACGGCAGCTACAGCGTCTCCGTATCGGGCAGAACCTACACCCTCCGCTATATGCGTTCCAACGCCGAGGCGGCGGTGTACATCAACAATCCCGACGCCGACGGCAGCGGCACCGACCTGATGACCTACCTCAACAGCGACAAGGAAAACAAGGCGACCGCCACGGGCGCGATCGTTACGCCCGACGGCGCCGTTGACAACACCGCTATCAAGAAAATCAAGGGACGCGGCAACACCTCGTGGGGCAAGCCGAAGAAGGGCTATAATATCACCTACGATAAAAAGGTGTCCGTCGCGGGCATGACAAAGAATAAAAAATACTCCATCCTGCCCAACTATCAGGACGATTCGCTGGCGCGCAACCGCTTTCTCTACGACCTGTCCGACGCTGTCGGACTGCCCTACGCCTCCGATTCCCGCTTTGTGGATTTCTATGTGAACGGCTATTACTGGGGCGCCTATCAGATGGCGGAAAAGGTGGAGCCGGGCAGCCTTGTCACCGATGTGACGGGCGAGGAATATCTCGATGAAAACGGCGGGGTCAAAGAGGACTTCCCCTTCATCGCCGAGGTGGACGCCTCTGCGGGCGGCGACGATTACTTTGTCACCTGTGACGGCGGCGTCAAGGTCACCATCAAGGCGCCCGAAATCGACCCCGGCAAGCCCGGCTATGACGAGGTAAAGGACTATGTGCAGGAGAAGTTCAACGCCCTGCTGCAGCGCTGCCGCACCGCCATCCGCAAGAGCAGCACATCCATTGCCGACCTGATCGATCTGGAATCGGCGGCGAAGCTCTACCTCATCAACGAGCTGGGCAAGAACTGGGATTCGGGTGTTTCCAGTACCTTCCTCACCTATAAGCCCGACGAAAACGGCAGCTATAAATTCTACGGCTCGCCCGTCTGGGACTACGACAACACGCTGGGCAACGCCGTGGGCGTCGGCTACGAGCTGAGCAACATCGGTGTGTACGATTACACAAGCTATGAGGGCTGGTGGTGCCGCTACAAGGGCAAGAGCGAGAACGAGACCATGTCCTACAACATCATCAACAACCTCGCGCGCAACAAAGAGGTGCAGGCAGTCTCAGCGCGCGTCTGGTTTGAGGACTTCATGCCCGCGCTGCGCCACTTCAGCGGCGAGGGCAGCAATCCCGCTGTCGCGGACGAGCTGTACAGCGCCGAAGAATATTACGCCCTGCTGAGCGGCAGCGCCGCGATGAACTACACAAGCGGCTGGCTGCTGGATACGGGCAGCTGGATCGCGAGTCACAACGTTATGAAAAAGGCGTCGTTTGACTTCTACGCGGGCAAATACACCGTTTCCTCCAATCTGCGCTACAAGCATACCCACGAGGGTATGTTCCAATACGCGCGCGACTGGATGCTCAACCGCGCGGCGTGGCTCTCCAATGAGATGTACGCCGACTACACCGGCTCCAAGGTGCGCTTTGACGTTAACGGCGACGGACAGTTCACCGTGAACGACATCACCGAGGTGCAGCGCTTCCTGGCGGAGTTTATCACCTTTACGGCGCGGCAGTACCGTGTCGCCGACACGACGGGCAACGGCGTGAGTGTGAGCGACGTGACCTATCTGCAGCGCGTGATGGCGGGCATGGAGGAAGGCGGCGAGGTGAAGCCGCTTCCCGCGCCGACAGACCCCACAGACCCGCAGCCCGCGGACGGCGTGGTGTTTGTGAACACGCTTGACTGGGAGGGCGATATCTGCGTCTATTACTACGGCAGCGGTCAGTATCCGCTCACCTGGCCGGGAACAGCCATGACGCAGACAGCCGGCATAGACGGCAAGGACGCCTACTCCTTTGAGGTGCCCGACTTCGCCGAGTATATCATCTTCACCAACGGCACGGTGCAGACCGAAAAAATCCCCTGGGACGGCGCGCCGCACATCTACCGCGCGGTCGATCAGCTTTACCCCAACGGCAGATATTACTATACGGTAGATTGATTACCGGCCCGTCGGCACACGCCGGCGGGCGGTTTTTATCAGACTGAGGAAATGCCGATCGGGCAAAAAAGTGATTGACACAGGGGTGCGGATAATATATAATTATTATGTATAAAAATATATAAATTTACAAAAAAGGAGTGTTTGATATCGTGACTTATGATGAAAACCTGTTAAATGCGGAGCAAGATAAGATCCGTGGGATCTACACGCAGATCGGCGAGCGGTTCTACACCGCCCACAGAGACGACGCGGGCGAAGAATACGCGGATCTGTTCGGTGAGGTAAAGGCGTGCGAAAAGAGAATGGCGGATCACAAGGCGGAGGTGCTGCTTGCCAACGGTCTTATCCTCTGTCCGCGCTGCGGAGCGGAAATCTACTACAAGTCCATCTTCTGTAATTTCTGCGGCATCCGTATTGTCCCTGAGGAAAAGCCCGAGCCCGAGCCCGAGCCCGAGCCTGAGCCTGTCATTGAGGAGCCCGTCATCGAGGAGCCTGTCATTGAGGAGCCTGTCATTGAGGAGCCCGCTTTCGAGGAGCCTGTCGCCGAGTATCCGGTCACAGAGGAGCCGGTCACAGAGGAGCCGGCCACAGAGGAGCCGGTCACAGAGGAGACCGCCGCGGCAGCCGCGGAGATTTTTGACCCGGATCTTTTCGGCGATGAGGACAACAACGAAACGAATCAGATACAGACCAAGATATTTACTCCCCGCGACGGACAGGAGGAAGCTTATCCCCTGACGGAGCCCGCAGAGGAGGAGCCCGCTCCGCCCGAGCAGAAGATCTGCGGCAACTGCGGCTCCGCCGTCGATTTCGACAGCCGCTTCTGCGTTGTGTGCGGCGCGCCTCTTGACATGGGTCCCGCTCCCGAGCCGCAGCCCGAAAACGTGCGCTACTGCAAGTGCGGCTATAAGGTTACGGACAGCTCGGCGGTGTTCTGCAATGAATGCGGCGCCCGTCTGGACAGCCCGTTCCCGCAGAGGGAGCCTGCCCGCGCCAAGAAGCCCGTTTCCAAGGTGTGCCCGTTCTGCGGCTTCACCACCACCGATCCCGAGGTGATGTTCTGCATTGAGTGCGGCAGCAGGCTTTCGTAAACGGTGAGAGAGAATGCGAATCGGTAACAGAGTATCGCGCATCGTGCTGGCGGTGATCATCGCCGCCAGCCTTGCGCTCAGCTTTTATTTTATGCAGGTGAAGCAGGGCTATCACGAGGACGAGCTGCTCACCTACAACCTCGCCAACTCCTCCAAGGAGCTGGGCGTGGACGCCGAGTGGAACACGCCCGGGGATTTTAACGAGTATCTCGCCGCGGGCGCGCACCGCTTTGACTACATCAACGTCTATGACAACCAGATCATCGACGCCTCGCACCCGCCGCTCTATTACGCGGCGGTGCACACCGTCTGCTCGTTCTTCCCGGATACGTTCAGCCGCTGGCTGGCGTTCGGCATCAATGTGGCGATGATGGCAGGGGCGCTGGTTCTGCTTTACCGCGTCGGCAGGCGCGTGTCGGGCAGCAATTTTTATGCCCTTATCGGCGTGGCGGGCTATGCGTTCAGCATCGCCTGCATCACCACGACCATCTATCTGCGCATGTACGCCTCGCTCACCTTCTGGGTGCCGGCGTTTCTGGCGGTCACCCTGCGCATCTACGACAGGGGAAGGGCGGTGCGGCTGACCGACTTCCTGCTCATGCTCGTGACGGTTGCGTTGGGTATCCTCACGCAGTATTACTTCATTCTCTGCGCGGGTCTGATCGGTCTGGTTTTCCTGGTGCTCTCCGTCAGGGAGCATCATGTGAAGTCGCTGCTGTTCTACATTCTCACGGCGGTGGTCGGCGCGGGAATCGCGCTGGCGGTCTATCCTTACATCATCACCAACGTGCTGGGCGGCAACCGCGGCTTCGGCTCGCTCAAGCTCGATATCGACACGATCACCATCGTGACCTATCTGGGCTACAAGCTTCTCTGCTATGCGGAGATCCTCGCCAAGGACATGTTCCTCGGCAATGTGTGGGTGCTCGCGGGCTGCGCGGTCTGCCTGCTCCTCGCTTATATTTTACCGCGCGTCATCAAAAAGAAAAAGCTTCCGCGCAAGGCGTGGTTCATCATCGTGCCCGCCGTGGTGTATTTTATCGGCATCGCGCTGGTGTCGCCCTTTAACAGCGACCGCTATGTCATGGCGTGTCTGCCGCTGCTGTCGCTGCTGTTCACCTTCGCGTTCATCCGTCTGATCACCATGATCCATTTCAGGGCGGGCGTCGCGGTGCCCGTCTGCCTGCTGGCGGCAAGCGCCCTCGCGTTCACCGTGGTGAAGCCCTATTACATCTACGGCGAAACCAATCTCTATCAGCCCAAGACCGACAAATGCGTGTTTGTCGGCACGGCGATGATGGAGTGGAACAAGTGCATCGACAAGTTCATGAACTACGACAGCGTGATGATCGCCAAAACCACGTCCATGTCCGCCACGCTCTATGACGAGCTGGACGCGTTCGCACAGGCGCGCGGCGTGATCACCAACGGCAAGGTGGGCGCCATCGCCAAGAGCTTTATGAACAACGGCAGCGTGGAGCGCACCGAAACCGACAGCCTCGGCAAGCTGGTGAAGGACAAGGAGCTCAACGGGCTGAGCGAGGTCACGGTGTATATCTCGCGCCTTGCGGACGAAAAAACCGTGACGGACGCCATCACCAAAAACACCGGTCTCAAGCATTACGAGCTGATTCAGAAGGATCGTCAGTTTGAGGAATTTTTCAATTGGTATGACTACTTTGTGGAAACCGAGTCATACTGCAATGTTTACCGTTTTTACAAATAAACTAAGGGTGAAAGCATGACAACAGACAGGGAAAAAAGGAAAAATGAGTTTGGTATCGTTTTTTCGGGAGGAGGCCTGCAGGGCATCGCGCACATCGGCGCGGTGCGTGCTCTCTATGAGTTAGGGCTGCGGCCGCAGTATGTGTCGGGCACCAGCTCCGGCTCCGCCATGGCGGCGCTGGTGGCGATGGGATGCACGCCCGACGACATGCGCGCGTTTGCCGACCGTTACTGGGAGGTTCTCGCCGATTTCCGTCCCGTGCCGATCGTGGCGCAGCTGGCTTCTCTCAAGTTCAACAAGAGAACCGACAAGGACGGCTTAAAGGACGGCGCGGTGATTTCCAATATCATCCGCGCGGCGATGGACAAAAAGGGAATAGGCGGCTTTGCGGACCTGCCCATCAACCTTTCCATCTGCACCAACGATACCTACACCACCGACGAGTGCATTTTTACCACCCTCGACGAGGGATTGACCACCGACCACATTCACTACATCACGGGCGCGCCGCTGGAGCTGGCGGTGCGCGCCAGCATGACCTTCCCCGGCATCTACACCACCTGCAGCTACGGGCAGTTCAATTTCATCGACGGCGGCTCCAAGGACAACCTGCCGGTGAAGGTGCTGCGCGATATGGGCGTGGGCAAGGTTCTCGCGCTGAGCTTTGACATCTCCGACTACGTTCCCGAAACGGGGCTGGAGGGCATGATGAAGGTGGTCTGGCGCGCGCTTGACCTCTATTCCATCAACAGCACGCGTGAGTCCAAGAAGCTGGCGGATTATGTGGTTGAAATCAAAAACAGCAACACCGCCATCTTCTCCATGGAAAACTTTGAGCTGACCATTCAGGAGGGCTATGACTGCGTGATGCGCTGCAGAGACGATCTGCTGCGCCTGTTCGGAGGTTAACTGCCGGCTGTCTGTAAAGAGGTAATAGCAAAAGGTATAGTAAGAGGAGATTGGAATCATTCTATGAAAGCAAAAAACTCGATTGCTTTGATGTTTATGCTCGCGTCCGCCTTCGTGGCGGTCGCGGCGTTTGTGTCCTTCGCGGCGGAGAACGCCGTGATCGCGCCGTCGCGGCTGGAGCTGGCGGCGCAGCGGGAGCGCGAGGGCCGCAAGGGTCCCATCAGAGAAGCGGCGGCGCCCGCCGACATTACCCAGCCGGAGACGGCGGCCGTCTCATCCGACGCGGAAGACGCGGCGGCGACAGAAGCGGACGAAACCTCCGCCCAAGAGGAGGATTGCACCGTCACCTACCCCGAGGGCGAGGGAAAGGGCGGCACGGTCGTCGGCAGCGAGGCGGAGGGCTACCGCTTTATGAACGCCGACGGCGTGAAGGACGACTCCTTCTGCGGCAGCGTAGAGGTGGACGGCGTCACCTGGAACGTCATCTGCGGCAAGGCGGAAAAGGTGGTGACCGAATCGGATAAGACCCTCAACTACGCCCTGCGCGCCTTGGCGGCGTGTACACGCAGCGGCATGTCCGGGGAGGAAAAGCTGAAAAACGCGTTTCACTATTTACAGGACAACTACCTTGAGGGCTCGCGCCGCGAATTCTACCGCGAGCTCGACTGGCCGGTCGTCTACGCCAACGATTTGCTCGTGGGCGGCAAGGGCGACTGCTACAGCTACGCCGCGGCATTTGCCTATATGGCGAAGGGCATCGGCTACGAGGAGGTGTACGCCTGCAACAGCGGCGGACACGGCTGGGCGGAGATCGACGGCAAAATTTACGATCCCGAGTGGAGTATGCACAGCAAAAGGTATTCCTACTTCGGCATGAGCTACAGTGACCCTTGCGACCTGGAGTACGGGGAATCCATCAACTCTACGGGCTGGATGCATGTGAAGATATAGCATAACAGTACATATTATATATGAAAACGGGAGCCTGCTTGCGGAAAGCAGGCTCCCGTTGTTTGGGATAATTGTATTGAATCAGAACTTCACCTTGGCGGCGATATACGCGTTCAGCTCGTCAATTTTCACGCGCTCCTGCTGCATGGTGTCGCGGTCGCGCACGGTGACGCAGCCGTCCTCAACGGAGTCGAAGTCATAGGTCACGCAGAAGGGCGTGCCGATTTCGTCCTGACGGCGGTAGCGCTTGCCGATGGAGCCGGCGTCGTCGAAGTCGGTCATAAAGTCCTTGGACAGCATGTCGGCAACCTCGCCCGCCTTTTCGCTCAGCTTTTTGCTCAGCGGCAGCACGGCGGCCTTGAAGGGAGCCAGCGCGGGGTGCAGGTGCATGACGACGCGGGTATCCTTTTCGTCGATTTTTTCCTCGTCATACGCCTCGGTGACGATGGCGAGGAACAGGCGCTCCACACCGAGGGAGGGCTCGATGACGTAGGGCACATAGCGCTCGCCGGAGGTCTGGTCAAAGTATTCCAGCGACTTGCCGCTGGTGTTGATGTGCTGGGTGAGGTCGTAGTCGGTTCTGTCGGCAACGCCCCACAGCTCGCCCCAGCCGAAGGGGAAGAGGTACTCGAAGTCGGTGGTCGCCTTGGAGTAGAAGCAGAGCTCCTCCTGATCGTGGTCGCGCAGTCTGAGATTTTCGGGCTTGATGTTGAGCGAATAGAGGAAGTCGCGGCAGAAGCTGCGCCAGTAGTCGAACCACTCGAGGTCGGTTCCGGGCTTGCAGAAGA
>ONEN01000001.1 GCA_900316815.1 uncultured Eubacteriales bacterium
CTTTTCGGTATGCTCCGCCCCGGCGATGAAATGCTCAGCGTCACGGGTATGCCCTACGACACCATCCGTTCCGCCATCGGTATCGAGGGAAGCTATCCCGGTTCTCTCAGGGACTTCGGTATCACCTTCTCTATGACGGCGCTGCTTCCCGACGGCACACCCGATTATGTACAGATGGAAACGGACATAGCTTCGAAGAAGCCGAAAATGGTTTATCTTCAGCGCTCGCGCGGCTACAGCACGCGCCCCACGCTTACATGGCGCGAGATTAAGAGAATATGTGACATTGCCAAAAAAGCTTCACCCCAATCCATCATCATGCTCGATAATTGCTACGGTGAATTTGTGGAAAAGGTAGAGCCGCTGACAGTCGGTGTGGATATCATGGCAGGATCGCTGATCAAGAACGCGGGCGGCGGCATTGCGCCTACGGGCGGCTATATCGCCGGACGGCGCGATCTGGTCGAAATGTGCGCCTATCGCCTGACTACTCCCGGTACGGGCAAGGAGATCGGTGCTACCCTCGGCAACAACAGGGAGCTGTTTATGGGTGCTTATCACGCGCCGCATGTGACGGGGGAGGCGCTGAAAACCGCTGTGTTTGCTTCGGCGTTATTTGAACTTCTAGGCTTTGATACCGCGCCGAAATACAGCGACCCCAGAGGGGACATCATTCAGCTGATCATGCTGGGCAATGAGGAAAAGCTCTGCCGCTTCTGTGAGGGAATACAGGCAGGCTCTGCCGTAGACAGCTTTGTGGTGCCCGTTCCCTCCGATATGCCGGGCTACGAAAGTCAGGTAATCATGGCGGCGGGCGCGTTTACACTCGGCAGTTCGATTGAGCTTTCCGCTGACGCGCCGCTGCGCGAGCCGTACGCCGTGTGGATGCAGGGCGGCCTGAATTTCCACGGCGGTAAGCTGGGCGTCATGCTGGCGGCGGATAAGATAATCAAATCCGCATAACAGGGATGAAAATAGGGACGAACCCGCCGGTTCGTCCCTTTGTTGTTTTTGTCAGGCTGTTAAAGCTGATAAATACTATAAATACTATGACGCAAACTCCGCGACCTTATACTGCATGGCAGTAACATCCTGAACGTCAATTTTTCCGTCGCAGTTAAAATCCGCAACCTTGAATCTGGTCGGATTGGACTCGTCCACGATGGGGGTGCCGTCCTCGTTTTTGAATTCAGCGAGGTGTCTCTGCAAGATGGTGATATCCTGAATGTCAACCTTTTCGTCGCCGTTGAGATCGCCGATCATCACCTCGGGCTCCTCCTCGGGAATGTAGAGAACGACGATGGCTCCCGCCTTAACGGTACCGCTCAGCTTGCCGTTTGCTACGGTAAAGGTTTCGCCGCTGACCTGATCGGTATATTCGCCGTCAGTCAGACGAGTTGCCGTGTTGATGTCAGTGTCAGTGTCGGAAAGGCTGACGAGCACAGCGCCCTTGCTGCCTCTTTCAATCATAGTGAGCTTGCCGCCCTTGACAACGTCGACAAGATTCTTGCTTTCGCCGACCATGGCGTTGCGGAACTTGTTGACTGCTGCGACCTCGTTGCTGTAGTAGTTTCCGTCGCCCGCCAGACCGATAGTGTTGTCTCCCCACTTCTGCTTGAAATTCTGAGAGGAGGAACCGCCTTCAATGCGGGAGCCGCTGCCCTGCGGACGCGCATAGAACAGGGGAGTGGTGTCGCCCTGTGCACAGATGACCGCCCAGCCGCGGTTGATGTCTTCGTTGGTGGTGGTGTACCAGGAACTGTATTTGTTTTCTCCGGGAACGTCGTCGCCGCAGTAGGTATCGTGAGATTCAACCCAGGTCACCAGTTGTCCGGCGTCTACGCCTGTCAGACGGTAATTTTTAGCGGTGGCTGAGGTAACCTTTTGTTTGGAGAGCGCCGCTCTCAGGTTGGCGCCGTATGCCTCGGCGGTAATTTTTACCATTTTGGCGTAATCAGCCGCTCTGTCTGCGCCTACGAGAACTTCGGCATACTGGAATTCTGCGTCATTGGCGAGAACAGTCGGCCAGAAGTTGCCCGCGTATTTGGGATCGTCGTCGGGAAGCTCAATGTGCTTGGCGGCGTCAAAGCGGAAGCCGTCCGCACCGTCGGCAAGAACGCGGTTGGTATAATCTACGATCATCTGCTGCACTCTGGAATCCTGTGTGTTCAAATCCCAAAGACCGGTCAGGTGACCCTGCGTGACCTGCTCACGGTTTGACCAGTCGGTGATCTGCGATACCGGATGGAAGGTATCCTTGCCGGCAACACTCTTAATAGTGGAAGAAATAGCGGAGTAGTCGGAGGAACAGTGGTTCGCTACGATATCCGCAATAACCTTAATGCCGAGCTTATGTGCTTCCTCGCACATCTCCTTGAATTCTTCCTCGGTGCCGAGCATGTAGTTGCCGATGGTGTAGTCGGTGGGCTGGTACTGATACCACCAGTTGCCGTTGTCGTTGCTGGAGCTTTTGAGGGCTTCTTTCTTGCTTTTGGGTGTCTTGTACTGGTTGACCGGGGAGGTTTGAATGGACTTAAAGCCTGCCGCCGCAATCTGCGGCAAGTTTTCCTTGATGGTGTTGAAGCTCCAGCACCAGCAGTGCAAAATCGCGCCGTCCTCGATTTTTTCGGGCAGTCCGTTTGATGCCGAAACGGATGCGTCTGCCGTGTCAGCGGCATTTGCAGTGGCAGCAAATGCAACGGAGCCAAATGCCATTGTAGCCGCCAGCATCAGAGATAATCTGCGTTTAAACGTCTGTTTCATTTAACTTCTCCTTTTCTTTTGTTGTTTGAATATTAATCTATAGGTTGGTCGCGGTCGATGCGCACCAATTCATTAGATGCTCTTTTGCGGATACGAGAGTCGATAAAGATGATAATCAGGCTGGACACTCCCTCGAAAATCAGTGAAACGCCGAAGAAAGCAACAATTGTTTCCTGCATCATGCTGTAGAAAACAATGCAGAGAATACCGAGCAGAACACCGAGAGCGGCGGCAATCAGGAAGAAGCTCCAGCGAGAAAAGCCCATCATTCTAAGATTGACGGCGCGCTTGATGTTGACCACCGCGTCAATAATCAAAATGCCGCCGATGGCATAGAACAGAATTTTCATCATCAAGTCCTGTGCGATGAGCGCGAACACGCCCAGTCCGATGGCAACGACGCCCGTGGCAAGCTCCATGAACAGATTTTCCTCAACATCCTTGTTCATGAAGAAGGCGATGATATTAATCACGCCGTAAATCAGCATTACCACGCCGAATACGTCGTTAAGTCCGTTGGCTACCGCTTCCGATTTGACAATCATGAAAACACCCAACACAATGTAGGCGATGGACGCCATAAGGAAGTTTCCCAGCAGGTTGCGTTTATTGGGTCTCGGTGGTTTTTCTTTTGGCATATAGACTCCTCCTTAATCAATTCGTTTGTCGCAGAATCCGCACATCTGCATACCGAGCTTGCGGTAGCTCAGGTTGGGCAGATACGCCTCGCTCTGCGTTACACACTTGGGATTGTTGCAGCGGTGAACGCTCACCTCCGTGTCACGCGCGTTGATGACAAAGTCCTCATCCTGCAGCAGAAGTAAAATCAGCGCCATCCTGCCGTACATACCGTACTGCGCCTGCTTAAAGTAGAGGGCGCGGGGATCATCGTCGATATCCACGGTGATCTCATTGACGCGGGGCAGGGGATGGAGGATGATCATATCCTCGCGGGCATGGCTCAGCTTTTCGCTGTCAAGCACAAAAACATATTTCTGCGCCTGATACTCCTCCTCACTCTTAAAGCGCTCGCGCTGTATGCGCGTCATATAGAGCACGTCAAGGTCGGTAACGGCGGAAGCAAGGTCGTGCATGATTTCGTAGGGACAGCCGTTCTTTTCGAGTATGTCGATAATATAGAGCGGAACGCCCAGTTCGGGAGTGGAAATCAGCACAAAGGAGTTGCCTTCGTATTTCGCCAGCGTTTTGATCAGCGAGTGAACGGTTCTGCCGTTGAGCAAATCGCCGCAGACGCCGATTTTCAGGTGGTCGAGTCTGCCCTTTTCGCAGCTCAGCGTCACAATATCGGTGAGCGTTTGCGTGGGGTGCAGATGACCGCCGTCGCCGCAGTTGATCAGGGGAACCTCCGAATAGAGCGACGCCGCCATGGCAGTGCCCTCCACGGGGTGACGGATGGCAATGATATCGGCATAGCCGCTGATGACAGAGATGGTATCCTTCAGGCTTTCGCCCTTGGCAACCGATGAATTCATGGGATTGTCAAAGCCGATGGTTCTGCCGCCCAGCTTGAGCATGGCGGTCTGAAAAGACATCTGTGTGCGCGTGCTTGGCTCATAAAAGAGCGTCGCCAGTATTTTGCCGTCGCAAGCATGGCGGAAATCGGCGGGGCTCTGCATGATTTTACGCGCCTTCCTGACGAGCTTGGCGATTTGTTCCACGCTCATCGCTTCAAGGTCGATTAGATTTTTATTGGTCATGGCTTCACTACCTTCACTATTTTCTTCATTGTATCAAATTTAGTACGAAATTTATTTCGAAAAAAGAAAAATATTAAATAAAACAACAAAATATTACACGGGAAAAAAGGCACCTGTGTCGACGGAAGCGGATAAGCGAAAAGGTGAAAAAGCGAGTCGGAGGAGGCTTGTAAAATTTCAATGAAATGAAAAAAACTCTTGATTTTTTCAAAGCATTAGTGTATAATATCAGGTGTTGTACGCCGGTGTGATGGAATTGGCAGACGTAGCGGACTCAAAATCCGCCGGTAGCGATACCGTACCGGTTCGAGTCCGGTCACCGGCACCAAAAGAGAGGTACCTTTTTTAGGTATCTCTTTTTTTCACGGCTGCAACTATTAATGAGACCGGACTCGAAGGCGATCGTGCCCACTGCAGGCGGGTAACAACATGCCGGTGGCATGTTGTGAGGGAGAGCGTAGAATTATTAATGACGTCACACACGCCACAGCAAGCGGGATGTATTCTCTATAACCAGACAAACACAGTTCACCGGCACCAAAAAGAGCATTTTTTAGCTGCTCTTTTTCGTTTGCCGGAAGAACCAATAATAAACGAAATGATAGTTAAGCTCAGTCAAAAAAATCACCCCGCTCAGCCGAGCGGGGTGTTGATTTGAAGTATACACATATTGCAGATAATCAGATAGCTGCAAAGAAATAATCAGTTCATGTTGACCTTGTACACCTTGTAGCCGCCGGGCTCACAAACAGGGTCGTAAAAGACGCGTTTGCCATCGGCAGCGTAGTGAGAAGTAAAATATTTTTCTTTCTTAAACACGACGTTATTGTCAATCACGTAGATTTTCTTTTTGCTGAGCGCTGCTTCATAGATGTTTTCAGACAGGTTGCGGCGGCGCAGCAGCTCGTTATTATGGAAGAAGCCGAAATCATCCAGGTTGTCCAGATAGCCCTCGCGGAAGCCCCACATTGGGTGCAGATAGTTTTCCGTGCTTTTGACAAAGGTTTTCATGGTGGGGGGATCCATTACATAATAGCAGTCGGGATTTCTGTTCAGCTCTGACATCAGAAATCGTGCGTCGCTGTCTTCTGTTATGGGCGGATTGTTTTGAAGATATTGATAGTGGAGGAAACCCGTTCCCGCAGCAAGCCCGATCACAGTCAGAAAAGACATTACCACATAACCGTTGTGTTCTCGCAGGCTGGTGTTCACCTTTTGCCGTCGCAGGACCTCAAAGTTAAAGGAGTTCAGCAGCATGACAATCATAAACACCCAGATGCCATAGGTCAGGTTTGCGTTGCTGTCGTAAAGGAACCGCAGAACAAAGCTCGATAAAAAGCCCACAATAAAGTAAAACAGCGGGAAGAAAGAAAAGCGGTTTTTGTGATAAAAAATAAAAAATAGTGAAAAGGCTAGGTAGACTGCAATGGTGATAAGGGAGCGTTCAAACTGCATTACCTCTGCGTAGTTGTCCTCAAACACGGCGTAGGCAATGTTAAAAATGTTCTTGGGGTTGTCCTGTAATTGGATTTTGTGCACTGCTCGGAGCGAGTCGGTGTTCAAATCGGTGTCAGGGTCATAATAGCCGTTTTTCAGCAGCTCATAATCCGATTCATCAGCAATCCCTGCCTCTTTAAACTCTTCCTCGTGCTCGCTGTAGCCGGGATAGGGGAGAGCGTTGACAGCATTCTGTGCAAGCGAGTATTCGTAATAGGAACGCGAAGGCTCAGCCGCACGGTTCACCAGATAGGAGAACTGACACAGCCCCAGAGACAGCAGGGATACGAGCAGGTACATCAGTAAAAACGGACGGAAATACCAGAACAGCTTGCGAAACGGCAATCTGTATTTCTTTTTGGCTATCATGTCGCCAAAGAAGAACGCCACAGCAAATCCCAGCGCAATAAAGAAGTAGGCTATATTCAAAGAGGAGCCGAGCATGATCTCCAGCACGCCCACCCAGCAGGAGAGGGAGTAGCGTTTACGGTAAATTGCCAGCAGCACCAGCAAAAATCCAGCTGCGCACAGAAGGGCGGCGGTGCGTGTGCTGTCTATATAGGTGTAGTGCTGCAGGCAGAAAATAATATTAATTATTGCGCCGAAAACAAATGCCTTGCGTTTGCGGTACTTGTCCGCCATAACAAAGGTTATGGATACAAACGCGAAAAACGCCGCCATTACTTCAAACAGCACAAAGCAATTGATGTTGGGAAACACATATTGCGCGGTGCCGATGAGCATAGCCAGCACATAGTTGACGGAGGTGTTGGCGTAGATATGTTTTTGACAAATGAGCACGGAGTTGAAATAATCTGTTGTATTCTCATAGGTGAAGGAGGTAAAGATAATGCACACCGCCGGAAACACGGCGTTGAGCACAAAAGCAAACAAAAGGTTGCTTTTCCATATCATCAATAGTTTTTCTTTCATAAAGCGTCGCTCCCGGAAAAATGTTGCAGACACTGAAAATACGCCGAAAGGGAAGAGCCGTTTCGGTGTCTTCCCCTTTCTGCGTATTTTGTACCAATATTATTCTGTCTGGCTGCTTTCGTCGTATTCAGCGGAGTAACCGCTGTTGCTGCTGCTGCCTCCCACCTTACCGGAGGAAATAACCAACGTGATGGTGCTGCCTCTCTTGACAGGCTCACTGCCATCGGGCGACATGGAGATAACAAAGCCTTCCTCCCATTCGGTGCTGGTGCTGTATTCATACGCGACCTGCAGGCCCTGCTCTTTCAGTACAATGGTGGCGTAGTCGAAGTAGAAGCTGACTACATTCTCGGGATATACATCTTCATCCAGGTAAGTTTCGGGAACGGTTTCCTCTGTTGTCGGCTCAACGGTTTCTTCCGATTCGGTTACGGGAACCGTTGTGGCGACGGCAGCAGGTACGTTTGATGCCTGCGTGCTCGGCTCGGTAGCGGCGGTGGTGTCGCTGTTTTGTTTGCCAAAGGGCAGCAAACCGTTCTGTGCGGCGTAAATGCCCAGCGCAGCGAGTGCCGCCAGCAGAGCGAGAATAATGATAACGATACCGATGATAAAACTCTTGTTGCGCTTGGTCGGCTCTGCGTCGGGATAGGGTACGGGGCTGTGCTTTTCTTCCTCAAATACTTTCTGCTCCGAGGCGGGGTGCTTGGACGGCGCAACGGGAGGAACATCCTCGACAGGCGCGGATGTTTTACTTGTTTCCTTTGGAGTTTCATCCTCAAAGTAATCACCGTAGTCTTTGTTTTCGGCAACATTGCCGCGAAGATTAAACACCCTGGTTTGTGACAATTCATAGTCATCGAATACACGATTATTAATATCCTCTGCGCTGTCTGATGCAGCAGTGTCGGACGGTGCGGTATTGGACGGCGCCGCGTTTAACACGGGAGGTTTACTTTTCGACCGGGGCGCCTGTTCCTCAGCGTTGACCGTTTTGAGAATATTGTTTGCCGGCTTTTTCTTTTTTTGTTTGGTTGCTGCGGCGCTTGCCTCTGCCTGCTTTTTCATAGCTGCAGAGGCGGCGATCGCCGCACCCTTTGCCATGTTAAGCTCGGGCTGAGGTTCGGATTCCTGCTTTGGAGCAGGAGCGGCGGGCTGTGCCTCGTCAAAGGCGTATTCCTCAAACACATTGCTCTCAAAGGCGGTGGGCTCAGGCACAATCACTGCGGGTGGTGTCTCGGGCTTCTGAGCGGGAATCTCCGCTTTGATGGCCGCGAGGGCATTTTTGATGTTGCCCGCGTTTTTCCAGCGATTCTTGTTTTCCGGCTGGCAGGCGATTACAATAACGCTTTTAAGTTTTTCGTTGCCGTTTGAGGGCGCGGGCACAGGCGCCAGTGACAGGCGCTTTTTCGTCGCTGTGTCGCGGTCGGTGTTTTCGTTCTCAAAAGGCAGCTTGCCGCCGTTGGACATGGCGTACATCATCAGACCGAGCGAATAGATATCTGTAGTGTAGTCAGGCTGTCTGCCGGACTGCATTTCGGGTGCAAGGAAAGACGGCTCGTCAGCTGTGCCCTCAAAGGCGGTAAAGCCGCCCAACACATAGCTTCCGTCGGGATTGACAAAGACGTTTTCAGGCTTGAGATTGCCGTGCAGGATATTATTCTGTTCCAGCTTATCCAGAATCTCACTGATTTGCAGACCGAAGTCCACAATCTCTCCGTCGCTCAACTGCTTCTTTCCGAACAGATCAACGCAGGATTTTGCGTTGGTAGTCAGCAGATACAGCGAAATTTTACTCTTTGCCGGAGCGTTGTCAACCACCGCGTCGATATAGTTGCTGACGCCGCGCAACTTCAGAACAGACTTTACAAAGGCGGCTTCTTCATTAATCAAATCCACATTCGCACTGCTGTAGTTCTCTCCTTCAAAGCTGACGAAGGTAAGGACAGCGGTGTCCTTGGTGCCGTCAAACTCGGTTTTGGCAACACTGAAGGTGGGGAAGCCGCTCGTTCCCGAGAGGGTGGAGACCACCTTCCAAGATTTCAACTGCTCAGGTAGTTTTAGCTTAGACATAGTTGATTCTCCTTTATTTCAAAAAATACATATTCCACCTATTTATAACCGTATAACATTATAGCACATGGTTATAAATTTTTCCACTGTTTTTTAGAAAAAAACAAAAGAATAGGCAGGATGCCGCGCGGTGATAACGGCAAAAGCAGCGTTTTACAGGCGGAACTGTTTTTTTTCCCTTGTGGCGAGAATACCGCCTGCCGCGCCTCCAAGCACTGCCGCTGCCGTTTTGATATAGAACAGCATGGAAAACGCTGCCTCGCCGCGCAGGGCGGAAACCAGCACCAGTGAGGCGAGCATTGCGGCGCCTGTGAGCGCGCCGACAATCAGCCCCGCCCCGCGATTGATTTTTACGGCAACGAAGCCGCCCGCAAATGCTCCGACAGCCAGAAAGCCCGACAGCAGCAGGTTGATGACCTCTGTCGGCAGCAGCCCTCCCTTGGTCATAACCAGAGCGAATATGCACATGAGCGTCACGCTTGTCAGGATGCCGCAAAGCATTCCTGTCACAATTGCCTTGATCAGTCGTTTTTTATCGGACATAAAAAATCCCCCCGAATCATACTTACCGCAGTATATTCGGGGGAAAATTGAATTATGCAGGGTGATCACTCGGGCTTTTTATCCTCAGCGGGGTTATCCTTCTTTTTTTTGCCGAAGCCGCTGAACAGACCCTTTTTCTCGTCGGTCTTGGGCATCTCCTTCACGGTGTCAACCGAGGAAATGCACCATTTTCTGAATTTCATCTTTACTCTGTCGGAACCGGTCTCAATAATGAGCGCGTCCTCGTCGTCCTTAATCGCAACAACTCTGCCGACAATTCCGCCGATCGTGGTTACTTCGTCGCCGATTTCCAGGTTATTGCGCATCGCCGCTTCTTCTTTTTTCTTTTTTGAGTTAGGTCTGAGCAGGAACAGATAAACCAAACCGATGATTACCGCATAAATGGCAATCATACCAATCATTCCGCCGTTCATAAGATACCTCCTATTTATTCTTCAATCATTGCTTATAACACAACATTTTGATTATAACAGGTTTGCTCCGGAGTTGCAAGTAGTTTTGTAAAGAAAATTATATGCGATTACCGAGTATCTCTCGCTGTTTTGCATAAAATTCCTCGAAAGTACCTTCATCGAGCTTTCTGCGGATGGTCTCCATCAGGTTATTGTAGAAGTAGAGGTTGTGCATCACTGCCAGCCGCATACCGAGCATTTCACCGCTCTTGAACAGGTGGCGCAGGTAAGCGCGTGAGAATTGGCGGCAGACGGGACAGCCGCAATGCGGATCGATGGGGGAGTCATCCAATTCGTATTTGGCGTTGTTGATGTTGCGAATGCCCTCCGAAGTAAAGAGCTGCCCGTGGCGCGCGTTGCGGCTGGGCATGACACAGTCAAATAAATCCACACCCCGATGAACCGCTTCCAGAATATTGACAGGCGTTCCCACTCCCATCAGGTAGCGGATTTTATCCTTTGGCGCGTGCGGTTCCACCAATTCAATAATCTCATACATCACCTCGGTCGGTTCGCCTACAGCCAAACCGCCGATTGCGTAGCCGTCAAGGTTCAGCTCGGCGATTTCCTTCATATGGTCTACGCGCAGGTCGTGATAGGTGCCTCCCTGGTTGATGCCGAACAGCATTTGCTGCGGGTTGATTGTATCTTCCATCAAATTAAGCTCCGCCATTTTGGCAATACAGCGTTTGAGCCAGCGCGTGGTGCGCGCAACGCTGTCCTTGGTGTATGTATAGGGAGAGGGGTTCTCCACACATTCGTCAAACGCCATGGCGATGGTGGAGCCGAGATTGGACTGAATGGTCATGCTCTCCTCCGGTCCCATAAAGATTCTTCTGCCGTCAATGTGGGAGTTAAAGGTTACACCCTCTTCCTTGATGTTGCGCAGCTTGGCAAGGGAAAACACCTGAAAGCCGCCGCTGTCGGTCAGAATAGGACCGTTCCAGCGGGTGAAGCGGTGCAGACCGCCCAGTGTTTTGACGTTGCCGTCACCGGGACGGAGGTGCAGGTGATAAGTGTTGCACAGCTGTACCTGACATTTGATGTCCTTTAAATCGAGCGCGGAAACGGCTCCTTTGATTGCGCCGCAGGTTGCCACGTTCATAAAAGCGGGCGTCTGAACTGTGCCGTGAGGGGTGACAAGCTCGCCTCGGCGCGCTTTGTTTTCGGTAGATAGAAGGTTGAACATAATTCCTCCAGAGAAATAAATGTTGCGTTATTGGTCGTGAGAACAACCGAGTATTTACAAAATAATCATGGCGTTCCCGATGCCTGCGAAACGCAGGATAAAAGCGGCGCAGTTAGATACGCCGCTCAGAATAAATCGCTGTGACTGCCGGTTCGGGTCAGTGTCAGAACCAATTCGTTATTGTTGATTCTGTAAATCAAAAGCCAATCGGGAGTAATATGACATTCGCGGCAGTCGGAGTAATCGCCCGATAAAGAATGATCTCTATATTTTGGAGGCAATGGCTTTTGATCGGCAAGCATTTCTACAACAGCTTCAAACAACTTGATGTTATATCCGCGCTTTTTGATTCGCTTATAGTCCTTTTTGAAGTTGTTTTCATATCTAATCGTCAGCATTTAAGTCCTCCATCAATTCCGAAACGGAGTGAAATTCTTTGCTGAGTCCTATTCCTTTTCTGACATTTTCGATTGCTGTTATTGTTTTCTTGTTCGGAACTTCTGTTGAGATTTCAAACGGAATCCGTTGTTCTCTCACAACCGTTTTCGCAAACATATTGAATACCGAGCTGACGGATAAGCCGATTTCGCTGCAAAACGCGTCGAATGCCTTTTTTGTGCTCTCGTCCATTCTGATATTAACGTTAGTCTGAGCCATAACAATACCACCTTTCAATTATATTATAAGCTAAATGATATCAAACGTCAATACATCTCTATTAAAATAATATACATATTATAGAATGGCCATGGCGTCCCCGATGCTTACGGGACGCAGGATTTTTAATCATAACAGCATATTATTGTTTTCTTTTAAGTCCGATAATCCAACTCAAAACCATTTCATAATCAGCTTTGCCTGAGGCGACTGCGAGTCCGAGATTGATCACTTCGTCATCTGTAGGTGAAATATGAATCCCGTTCATTTCGAGAAATGCCAACATTACATACATTCCGATTCGTTTGTTACCGTCCACAAAGGCGTGATTGGAAATGAGGGAAAAACCGAGCTTTGCCGCTTTTTCTTCCTTTGACGGAAAGAGTTCTTCGCCGCCAAAGGTTTGGTATGCTGATTCAAGAGCGCTTTCAAGCAGACCATAATCCCTGACTCCCGCGTCGCCGCCTGTTTCCTGAGCGATGAGCTGATGTAAAAGCAATACTTTTTCCTGACTGAATTTAATCATTTTGCAAGCTCCTCAAACGCTTTATGGTACTTTTCGAGAATATGCTTTGAAACAAGCTTAAATTTTTTTTCGTCGTATTCACTGTCCGAAAGACTGAGCATATATTCTATCACTTCACCTAAATGCTCCTCCGGAACAATATTAATAATACTCTTTGCGTAATCTCTTTCACTCATATTATTATCCTCCGTTTTATTGATTCAGTAGATGAAAGTGCAATCCCCAAAACTGAAAAATCTGTATTTTTCTTTTACGGCAATTTGATAGGCGTTCATTACGTTGTCGTAGCCCGCGAACGCCGACACCAGCATGATCAGCGTGCTTTCGGGAAGGTGAAAATTGGTGACAAGGCCGTCGAGAACTTTGAACTGATAGCCCGGGTAGATGAAGATATCCGTGAAACCCTCGCAGGGCTTTATTTCACCGTACTGTGTTGCCACGCTCTCCAACGTGCGGCAGGAGGTGGTGCCGATTGCGATAACACGGCCGCCGTGCGCTTTCGTTTCGTTGATCAGGCGAGCGGTTTCCTCGGGAATTTCGTAATGCTCGCTGTGCATCTTGTGTTTGGTCACATCATCCACCTTTACCGGTCGGAAGGTACCCAAGCCCACATGGAGCGTCACATAGGCGATGTTAACACCTTTTTGCCGGATGCGTTCCATCAGCTCCTCGGTGAAGTGCAGCCCTGCGGTAGGAGCTGCGGCGGAACCCAACTCGTGACTGTAGATAGTCTGATAGCGCTCCTTGTCCTTCAACTCCTCGGTGATGTAAGGGGGAAGCGGCATTTGTCCTATTTTATCGAGCGTGGCGAAAAAGCTTTCGTCACAGTCAAAATCCACCACGCGGTTGCCGTCGTCCTTTACAGCCGCGACCGTCGCCGTCAGCAGACCGTCCCCAAAGGTAAAGTGTGCTCCCTCGCGCGCCTTTTTGCCCGGCTTGCAGAGTGTTTCCCAGCGGTTACCGCTGATTTGACGGAGCAGCAGAAATTCCACCCGCGCGCCCGTTTCGTCCTTTATGCCGTAAATCCTGGCGGGCAGTACGCGCGAATCGTTGGCGACAATCAAATCACCCTCGTTGAGATAATCGATGATATTGCTGAAGCGGCGGTGCTCCACGCTTCCGCTGCTTCGGTCAAGAACCAGCAAACGCGAGCTGTCGCGCGGTTCAACGGGAGTCTGCGCTATCAGCTCTTTGGGCAGGTCGTAGTAAAAATCACTTGTTTTCATTCAAAATTCTCTCCTTTTTACAGGGACGGTTACAAAATTGACATACACATTGCAAAATAATTGACAATGTACACTGAAAATGCTATAGTATATGGTAGGGTAATTTGGAAGTCACTCTATTTTTTGCGGTTGCGGAGAGGGCTTGCGCTCCATCTATCATAGCCCATTTTGAGTAAATTGGCAACCGTTTTTTTAATTTTGTTTCAATCGGAGGAGTCAACAGTGAGAAAGTTTAATGTCGGAATCATCGGAGCTACCGGTATGGTAGGTCAGCGTTTTGCGCTTTTACTTGAGAACCACCCTTGGTTTGAGGTGACCGCGCTCGCAGCCAGCGCCAGAAGCGCGGGCAAAACGTACGGCGAGGTCGTTGAGGGCAGATGGCACATGACCGCCGCTCTTCCCGAAAAGTACAAGGATATGGTTATCCTCGACGCCGACAACGTGGAGGAGGTCGCTTCCAAGGTTGACTTCTGCTTCTGCGCGGTCAACATGAAGAAGGATGAGATCCGTGCCCTCGAGGAAAAATACGCAAAGGCGGAGTGTCCCATCGTTTCCAACAACTCTGCTCACCGTTTCACCCCTGACGTTCCCATGGTGATTCCTGAAATCAATGCGGATCACATCAAAATTATTGAGGCGCAGAGAAAGCGTCTCGGCACCAAGAGGGGCTTTGTGGCTGTCAAGTCCAACTGCTCGCTCCAGAGCTATGTGCCCGCCATTCATCCCCTGAAGGCGCTGGGCGTCGATAAGGTTCTCGCCTGCACCTATCAGGCGATTTCCGGCGCGGGCAAGACCTTCAAGACATGGCCGGAGATGGTCGATAACCTCATCCCTTATATCGGCGGCGAGGAAGAAAAGTCCGAGAAGGAGCCCCTGAAGATCTGGGGTCACATCGAGGGCGACGAAATCGCGCTTACCGACGATATCGCCATCACCTCACAGTGCCTGCGCGTTCCCGTTTCCGACGGTCATACCGCCGCAGTGTTCATGTCCTTTAAGGAAGGCGTGAAAAAGCCCTCCGTTGAGGAGATTATCAGCGTATGGGAAAACTATCAGGGCAGAGCGCAGGAGCTTGAGTTGCCGAGCGCACCCAAGCACTTCCTCCATTACTTCACCGAGCCCGACCGTCCGCAGATCAAGTCCGAGAGAAATCTCGAAAACGGCATGGCGGTTTCCGTCGGCAGACTCAGAGAAGATACGCAGTACGACTATAAGTTTGTCTGCATGTCCCACAACACATTAAGAGGAGCAGCCGGCGGCGCGGTTCTGCTTGCCGAGTTGCTGTGCGCGGAAGGATATATGGATTAAGGGACCGCCGCACCATTCGGTGTTTCCCAAGATATAACAATACGGAGGCGTATTATGGCTAACCACATTTTCACAGGCTCAGGCGTGGCGCTCATCACGCCCATGCACTCAGACGGTTCCGTGAACTATGAGGCTCTGGCTGATTTGCTGGAGTTCCATGTTGCGAACAAAACCGACGCTATCATTGCCTGCGGCACTACCGGTGAGGCGGCAACCCTCTCCGAGAAGGAGCACTGCGATGTGCTCGCTTTCGTGGCCGAAAAAATCAACGGCAGAATTCCCGTTATCGCAGGCACGGGCAGCAACGACACCTCTACGGCTGTCATGCTGTCAAAGGCGGCGCAGCAGTACGGCATCGACGCGCTGCTCACCGTTACCCCTTATTACAACAAAACCTCACAGGCAGGCTTGATCAAGCACTTCAACGTTATAGCCGATTCCGTTGACCTGCCCCTGATTCTTTACAACGTTCCCTCGCGTACGGGCTGCAACATCCAGCCCAAAACCTACGCCGAGCTGTGCAAGCACCCCAACATTGTGGCGGCGAAGGAAGCGAGCGGCGATATTTCGCAGGTAGCGCTGATCCGCTCCCTCTGCGGCGACAAGCTCGACATCTATTCGGGTAACGACGATCAGACTGTACCCTTTATGTCTTTGGGTGCGCTCGGTGTTATCTCGGTGTTCGCGAACATCTGCCCGGTGGAGATGCACGAAATCTGTCAGCTCTGTCTCGACAACGACTTTGCGAAGGCACAGAAGCTGCACTTCCACTATATCGAGCTGATGAACATTATGTTCAGCGACGTCAACCCGATTCCCGTCAAAACAGCCATGAACCTCTTTGGCTTTGACGCGGGCGAATGCAGACTGCCGCTTGTTCCCATGAGTGTTGCCGGTTATCACAATCTCAAGGATTGTCTGGCAAAGTATGATCTGCTTGATAAATATCCGCGCTGAGCGGTAAAACAAAACAGGTAATGAAGGGCGGGCTTTGCCCGCCCTTTCTACACATGATTGGATAGATAAAGGAAGTGTATGATAATGGTAAAAGTGGCAATTGTCGGCTGCAACGGCAAGATGGGCGGCTTTGTTGCGCAGGCGGTGGAGGAAAGCGCTTCTTGTGAAACGCTGTTCGGTGTGGACGCGTTCGGTACGAGTAAGTATGCGTTTCCCGTTTATAGGAGCTTTGACGAAGCGCCCGAAAAACCTGACGTTATGATTGATTTTTCCAATCCCGTTGTGCTCGACGGCATGTTGGACTACGCGCTCAAAAACAGCGTTCCCTGCGTCATCTGCACCACAGGTTATTCGCAGGAGCAGATTGCGCAGATAAAGGCGGCAAGTGAGAAGATCGCAATTTTCTTTTCCGGAAATATGTCTCTGGGTATCAATCTTTTGATCGAGCTTGCCAAGCAGGCGGCAAGGGTGCTCGGCGACAGCTTCGATATTGAAATCGTAGAAAAGCACCACAACCTCAAGGTGGACGCGCCGAGCGGCACCGCACTGATGATTGCTGACGGCATTTCCGATACGCTGCGCGAGGAGCCGCAGTATGTCTACGACCGTCATGCCTATCGCAAAAAGCGTTCAAAGAATGAAATCGGTATACATTCTGTCAGATGCGGCACCATCGTGGGAGAGCATGAGGTCATCTTTGCGGGTCATGATGAAGTGGTTACCGTGTCGCACCAGGCTCAAAGCAAAGAGGTCTTTGCAGTCGGCTCTGTCAATGCTGCGGCGTTTTTGGCAAAACAGCCCGCAGGTATGTATGATATGGGGCGTCTGCTGGCGGACAAGTTTTCCTGACTGAAACAGCCTATTGTGATGAAAGCTCGGATTCGGTTCCGGGCTTTATTTTTATCATTGTTTCCCGACAAAACGGAGGAATTATGTTTTCACCTTGCCCTGTCCCTTCATATACTGTAGTGTAGGAATATCATTAAAACCAATGAGGTGAAACAATGGAAAACATCATTACCTTTGCTTCCGTGACGAACGCCATGAAGGCAAAGGAGCTGCTCCGGCAGCACCGTATTGCTTCGCGTGTCATCCGCACGCCCGCTAAGCTGCGGCGCGGTTCCTGCGGCTACAGCCTTGTGATACCCAAGCGGTTTTCCGAGGCGGCGGAGCTGGTCCGAAGCAGCCGCATACCTTACAGGGGCATTTATGCCGCTGATGCAATGTGATTTATTTTGACAACGGGGCGACTACCTTTCCAAAGCCGCCTTCGGTTATCCGCGCGGTGAATGCTGCCATGCAGCGCTACGGCGCGAATCCCGGGCGCAGCGGTCATACAATGTCGCTGCGGGCATCGGAGGTTATTTATGACTGCCGCCGCAACGCAGCACGGCTGTTCGGAGCGGAGAGCCCCGAAAACATTATCTTCACCGACAGCTGCACCACGGCGCTTAATATTGTGCTGCACGGTCTGCTGCGGCGCGGTGACCATGTGGTGATTTCCTCGCTTGAGCATAACGCTGTGGCGCGCCCGCTCGCCTATCTGCAAAAGACGAGGGGCATATCGTATTCCGTGGCGGAGGTGGCGGAAAATGACGATGAGCGTACCCTGCAAAACTTCCGCCGCGCTATAAACGGCAACACCGCCCTGGTCGTCTGCACAGCAGCCTCCAATGTGTTCGGCGTGCGGCTGCCTGTCGCGCGGATCGCCGCGCTGTGCCGCATCTACCAAATCCCGTTTTGTCTGGACGCGGCGCAGGGTGCGGGCGTTTTGCCGCTCTCCGTCACCGACATGGGGATTGACTTCCTTTGCGCAGCCGGTCACAAAGGCCTTTACGGTCCGATGGGAACGGGTATCCTTGTCATCAACAGCCAAACGCTTCCCGCGCCGCTCACACAGGGGGGAACCGGCAGCCTTTCCCTCAGTCTTGATCAACCCGAGGCGCTGCCCGATAAGTATGAAAGCGGCACGCCCAATTTGATCGGTATCGCCGGTTTGAACGAGGGCATCAAATTCGTACTGGCGAGGGGAGAGGAGAAAATACTTCATGCTGAAACGCGCTTGGCGCAGCGGCTTTATGACGGTCTTTCCCGCATCCCCGGCGTAAAGCTCTATACTGCCAGACCGGAGGAGCCGACGCATGTGCCCGTGATATCCTTTAACATCATGGGGCACGACAGCGAGGAAGTGGCCGCTTTGCTTGACAGCCGCTTTGCTGTCGCGGTCCGTGCAGGGCTGCATTGCGCCCCGCTTGCTCATAAAGCTTACGGAACGGAACAGAACGGTACCGTACGCGCCGTTTTGTCGGTTTATACAAATCCTGCACAAATTGACCACCTTATTATGTCAGTGAGAAAAATTCAAAAACTTCTTTCCAAAAAGGTTGCAATCGGTAACAAAAATGTGTTAGAATAAGACGGGATTGACTTGGAAAGGAGGATGACGGTGGATATTTTCAATAACCTTTGGTCGATAGTCAAGACTATTCAGTTTCGCGACGTGGTGGATATTTTCGCCATCGCACTTCTAATTTTCGGTTTATTCAAGCTTATCCGCGAAACCCGCGCGGTTCAGCTTCTTAAAGGATTATTGCTGCTACTGGTAGTTTATATCCTTTCGTCACTCTTTAACCTTGTCATGCTCTCCTCGCTTCTGCGGTCGTTCTTCGAGGCGTCGGTTGTCATCATCGCAGTGATATTCCAGCCTGAAATCCGAAAGGCGCTGGAGCAGGTGGGCAGAACCAAAAACTGGAAAAAATATTTCCGCATTTTTTCCGACTACGGCAAAAACGATGAGTGGGAAAAAGCGGTCAAAAAATCAATTGTCGATGTGGCGGATACCTCGGTGATTTTTTCACGCTCACGCACGGGAGCGTTGTTGGTTTTTGAGCGCGAGACCATGTTGTCAGACATTGCCTCCACGGGGACGGTGGTTGACGCTGTCACTTCTGTAGCGCTGTTCGGCAATATATTCTTCAACAAGGCGCCTCTTCACGATGGTGCCAGCATTATCCGCGACGGCAAGCTGTTTGCAGCGGGCTGTATTCTTCCGCTGACCTCCAATAAAAATGTCGATATCAATCTGGGCACGCGTCACCGCGCGGCGCTGGGAATCTCCGAGCAGAGCGATGCGGTGGTGCTGGTTGTCAGCGAAGAAACGGGCGTGATCTCCCTTGCGGTCGGCGGCGAGCTGACGCGCGACTACACGCGCGAGACCCTGATTAAAAAGCTCAATGAGCTGCTTCTCGACGAGGTTGTCGAGGAGGAGGGCAAGAACCGTATGTTCCGAAAAGGGAGGAAGAAGAAATGAAAAAGCAGACCTTTTTCGGGCGCTGGATGCAGAACAGCTACCTTCTTTTCGTTTTTGCCTTGGTTATTTCGCTGGTGGTGTGGGTTTATATGTCCTTTAATTCACCCAATACCGAAACGACGTTCACCATCGGCGATGTGCCTATTCAGATAGAGCTTTCCGAGGAGGCGCGCAACCAGGGACTGCAGGCGTTTACGGTTGACGACCCGAAGGCAACGGTTACCGTTTCGGGCAACCGCACCGTGCTGGGGCTTGTCAATGAAAACGACCTCTCTGTGACCGCATCGGCTGCTGCTGCCACCACAACGGGCACTTTCACTTTACCTGTCACCGCCAACAAGCGGACGGCGCGCGCTAATTTTCAGATAACCGCGTCCACTCCCTCCAATATCAATGTCATGATCGACTATCTCAAAGACAGTGAGTTTGAGATACTGGACGGCATCACCTTTTACCTGGAGGACGGTTACTATGGCACTGCTTCGCTCCCGTATAGCCGTGTGATTGTTTCGGGGCCGCAAACCGAGGTGCAAAAGATCAAGAAGGTAGTGGCTAAGGCGAATATTTCCAACAAGCTGAAGAAATCGACGGAGGTTGAAGCGCAGCTGGTGCTTTACGACGAGAATAACAGCGAGGTTTCCAAGAAGCTGCTCACCCTCAGTATTGAAACTATCAAGGCGACTGTCAATGTCATGCCGGAGAAGAACGTGCCGGTAGAGCCTGTGTTTGTCAACAAGCCCGAGGGGCTGCAGCTCAGCAGCGACCAGATTTCCGTCACGCCCTCCGAGCTGCTGTTGGCAGGACCTGAAAGCAGCCTCAAGAGTATCAAATCCGTGCAGCTTGACGCCATAGATTTCTCCAAGGTTAAAAACGAGAAAATCGGTTTTGACGAGCTGGGCATCAACATTCCGGAGAATTGCAAAAATATCAGTAATTACGCCACGGCGAAGGTTACGCTCGATTTGTCAAAATATAAAGACAAGAGCTTTACGGTGGACAATTTTATTGTGGAGGGTCTTTCGGACGAATATACCTCGGATGTCACTTCCAAGAGTATCAGCGTTACCCTGATTGGCGAGCAGGCGGATCTGGATAAAATAAAAGCCAGCCAGATCACCGCCGTGATCGACACCTCCAACGCTTCGGGCAAAACCGGTTCTGTAGAAATGCCCGTCACCTTCCGGATAAATGGCGTCAACAGCTGTTGGGCATACGGCAGCTATCAGGCAAATATTACGATTACAAAAAAGTAATTGCAAACGATTAAGCATAATTTAAAAGTCGGTACACCGTCCTGATGGAGTGGCGTACCGACTTTTTGTACCTGTTTTATAATCTGACCGAAATCCCTTTTCCGTTGAGATATTGCTTTAATGTCGGAATCGGTATTTCGCCGAAGTGGAACAACGACGCAGCCAGCACCGCGTCCGCTTTTCCCTCGGTGAAGGCGTCGTAAAAATGCTCAAGCGCGCCCGCACCGCCGCTTGCGATAACAGGAATGCCAACGCTTTCGCTGACAGCCTTTGTCAGTGCGAGATCATAGCCCTTTTTCTGACCGTCGCCGTCCATGCTGGTGAGCAGGATCTCTCCCGCGCCGCGCCGCTCGCATTCCACTGCCCACTGCACCGCGTCCAGTCCCATCGGCTTTCTGCCGCCGTTGATGTAGACCTCCCAGCCGCCTTCGGGTCTGCGCTTGGCGTCAATCGCCGCCACCACGCACTGGCTGCCGAATTTATACGCCGCCTCGCTGATCAAGTCGGGACGGTGCACTGCCGCCGAGTTGACGCTCACCTTGTCCGCGCCCGCTCTGAGCAGCGCGTTGAAATCGTCCACGCTGCGGATGCCGCCGCCGACAGTGAAGGGGATGAAGATAGTGTCCGCTACCTTTTCCACCATATCAATTGTGATGTCGCGCGAGTCCGAGGACGCGGTGATATCCAGAAACACCAGCTCGTCCGCGCCTTGTCGGTCATATTGCTTCGCACATTCCACGGGGTCGCCCGCGTCCACGAGGTTGACAAAGCTTGTGCCCTTTACGACCCTGCCGTTCTTCACGTCGAGGCAGGGGATTATTCTCTTTGCGTACATTTACCGTCCCTCCGCAATATCAGCAAAATTTTTCAGAATCCGCAGCCCTGTATCGCCGCTTTTTTCCGGGTGGAACTGTGTGGCAAACACATTGTCCTGCTCAACCGCCGCGTCAATGGCTACGCCGTAATGCGTCTGTGCGGCGACAATGTCTCTGCTTTGGGCAGTGAGGTAATAGGAATGGACGAAGTAGACGTAGGGATGTTCCTCGATTCCCTTAAAGAGGCGGCTGCCTTTTTTGATGTCAAGGCTGTTCCAGCCCATGTGCGGAATTTTTAAGCCCTCGCCATTGGGAATTTTGGTGATGGTTCCGCCAAAAATCCCCAGCCCCTGTGCGTCGGGACTTTCCTCGCTGCCGGGGAAAAGCAGCTGCAAGCCAAGGCAGATTCCCAAAAAAGGCTTGCCGCTTTTAATAAAATCCACAGCGGCGTCGCGAATGCCGAAGCGGTTCAGACTGTCAACGGTATCTCCGAAGGAACCCACACCGGGCAGCACCGCGCTGTCGGCAGTTAAAATCTTTTCGCTGTCGCGCGTAACAAAACAGTCGCAGCCGATATGGCGGAGCGCCTTGCTGACGCTTTGAATGTTGCCTGCGCCGTAGTCGATAATTGCTATCATCCTATCATCCTCCAAAATAGTCTAAGCTGATTTTACCATAAGACGGAATGTTTTGCAACCGAAACTCTGATGAATTTCATCCATTCTTGTCAAAAATAAATGTTTCATTCAAAAACAATTGAATTCTGCAAGTTTTTGTGCTAAAATGAAATGTATTTCAAATGAAGGAGTGTTTTTTGTGATTACACATCTTCTCACGCGCATCGATTTGATGATGAGCGGCTTTTCGAAGGGACAAAAGCGCATCGCGCTTTACATCGAGGAGCATTATGATAAAGCGGCGTTTATGACAGCCGCCAAGCTGGGTGAAACAGTCGGTGTGTCCGAGAGCACGGTGGTGCGCTTTGCCACCGAGCTGGGCTACGACGGTTACCCGAAACTGCAGAAGGCCATGCAGGAGATGATTCGCAGCAAGCTGACCTCGGTGCAGCGTATAGAAGTGACGTCGGGACGTATCGGCGACGGCAACGTGCTGGACAGCGTGCTGATGCAGGATATTGAGAAGATCCGACGCACCATCGAGGAAACCTCTCACGAGGACTTTAACCGCGCTGTGGACGAGATCTGCAGGGCAAAGCGCATCTACATTTTCGGTGTGCGCTCTACCGCCGCCATTGCGGGCTTTCTTGCCTATTATTTTCAATTGATTTTTGACAACGTGACCGTGATCAACACCACGAGCAACACCGCGATTTATGAGCATATTTTCCGCATGACGAGCGATGATATTATTATCGGGATTTCCTTCCCTCGCTACAGCACTATGGCGGTGGAGGCGATGAACTTTGCCAGAAGCCGCGGCGCGCATGCCGTTGCCATCACCGACAGTATGGCGTCTCCGCTTGTGGCATCGGCTGACTCGATCCTGATCGCGCGCAGCGACATGGCGTCTATCGTCGATTCTCTGGTGGCGCCGCTGAGCCTGATCAACGCTCTGATCGTGGCGACCGTACTGAAAAAGAAGGACGAGGTCTCCAAGACCTTTCAGGCGCTCGAGCAGGTATGGAACCGCGAGGGCGTATATACCAACCATGATGACAATGTAAAGAAGAAGTCTTATGACCTGTAAAAAAGTAGCGGTCATCGGCGCGGGAGCCGCAGGGCTCATGGCGGCGGGCACGGCCGCGCAGTGCGGCGCATCGGTGACCTTAATCGAAAAAAATCCCCGTGTGGGCAGAAAAATCATGATTACCGGCAAGGGCAGGTGCAATATTCTCAATAACTGCGATGTGCCCGCTTTTATTACCAACGTGCCCGTCAACGGCAGGTTCCTCTATTCGGTAGTCAGCCGTTTTACTCCGTCGGACGCATACGCGTTTTTCGAGGATATCGGTTTGCCTCTGAAAACAGAGCGCGGCAACCGCTGTTATCCGCAGTCCGACAAGGCGGTCGATGTAGTAGACGCGCTGCGCCGCTTTGTGCTCGACAGCGGCGTGACCATTGTACAGGACACAGCCGAGGCACTGGAGCTCGAGAACGGCGAGGCGGTCGGGGTCAAATGCGCCAAACAGACCTATTATGCCGACAGCGTTATTATCTGCTGCGGCGGCAAGAGCTATCCGCTCACCGGCTCGACGGGTGACGGCTACGCGCTCGCGAGGCAGGCGGGGCACACGGTGACGGCTCTCAAGCCCTCTCTTGTGCCGCTTGAGAGCAGCGATCCCGAGTGTAAATCCATGCAGGGACTGTCCCTGCGCAATGTCGGGCTGAAAATCGTGGACAATAACACCCAAAAGACCGCGTACTCGGATTTCGGCGAAATGCTGTTTACGCACTTCGGCATGAGCGGACCGATGATTCTCTCCGCAAGCTCGCACCTGCGCGATATCGAAGCGGGGCGCTACACCGCCGTTATCGATTTAAAGCCCGCTCTGGACGAGGAACAGCTCGACAAGCGGCTGCAAAGGGATTTCAGGGAAAACGCGAACCGCGACGTCTCCAACGCTTTTTCCAAGCTGCTGCCGCGCAAAATCATCGTTCCCGTTCTCAAGCGATGGGGCGTACCCTTTGACAAAAAGTGCCACTCTGTCACGCGGGAGGAACGCCGCAGGCTTTGCTTGCTGTTGAAGAGCTTCACCGTTCCCATCAGCGGTTTTCGTCCGATTGAGGAGGCTATCGTTACCTCTGGCGGCGTGAAGGTCAGTGAAATCAATCCCAAGACCATGGAGAGTAAGCTGGTTAAGGACTTATACTTCGCCGGAGAGGTGATTGACGCCGACGCCTACACAGGCGGCTTTAATCTTCAAATCGCATGGTCGACGGGCAGACTGGCGGGGGAGAGCAGCGCCTGTTAAGCATTAGTCTGTCTGCTCATATTCCGGAATATAGTATGCCTTTGGCATAGAATATACAGTATGTTGGAAAGGAAAAAAGTCATATGTCTATCGCAATAGCATTGGACGGTCCCGCCGGCGCGGGAAAGTCCTCTATCGCCAAGCGCGCGGCGGCTGCGCTTGACTTCATTTATGTAGATACGGGCGCGCTTTACCGCGCCATCGGCCTCGCGGCAAGCCGTAGGGGCGTGGAGCCTGTCGCATCCAAAGAGGTGGACGACATGCTCGCCGCCATTTCCGTCGATCTCGCCTTCAACGACAAGGGTGAGCAGATCGTCCTGCTCAACGGCGAGGATGTGTCAGCGCAGATCCGTACCCCGGAGGCGTCGATGATGGCGTCCAAAATTTCCGCCATTCCATCCGTTCGCGCCTATTTGCTGGATTTGCAGCGCAGCATGGCAAAGACGAACAATGTCATTATGGATGGCAGGGATATCGGCACCGTGGTGCTGCCCGACGCGCAGGTAAAGATTTTTCTGACAGCGTCTCCCGAGGCGCGCGCGGGCAGACGCTATAAAGAACTGATTGAAAAGGGCATGGATGTGCGCTACGAAGATATTCTGCAGGACGTTATCACGCGCGACTACAACGATTCCCACCGTGAAACCGCTCCGCTCAAGCCCGCTGAGGGCTGCGTCATGGTAGATACCACCGAGCTGGACTTTGAGCAGAGCGTCCAAACAATTATTTCCGTTATCAAGGAGAACAGCCATGGCACAGAATAAGGCGTTGTATACATTCGGCAAGTGGATTCTCTTTCCTGCCTACAAGCTTTTATACCGTTTTAAGGTGAAAAACAAAGGAGTCATTCCCACTGAGGGCGGCGTTATTCTCACTGCCAATCACTTGTCCTTCGCCGATCCCGTCCTGCTGGGATTGTCGGAAAAACGCAGGCTCTATTTTATGGCAAAGCAGGAGCTGTTCCGCAACAAGTTCGCGGGGGCGGTTATCCGCGCACTCGGCGCGTTTCCCGTGGAGCGCGGAGCGGGCGACGGCAAGGCTATCAAGACAGGCGAGGAAATTTTGGTTGAGGGCAACGTGATGACGATTTTTCTGGAGGGCGGCAGGTCCAAAACAGGAGAGCTGATGCGTCCCCGAAGCGGCTGTGCGCTGCTGGCGCAGCAGGTGCAGCTTCCGGTGGTGCCGTGTTGTATCACTAAACGGAATTCTAAACACAAATTTTCCAAAACCATCATTCATTTCGGTGAGCCGCTCACTCCCGAGCAGCTGGGGCTGACCCCCGGCGGCGGCAGGCGTGAGCTGAAAAACGCCATGGGAATCATAATGGGCGAGATTAAAAAGATGAGGGAAGAAGATGCCAACGAGCTTAAAAAAGGCTGATTCCGCGGGTTTCTGCTTTGGTGTGAGCCGCGCGGTCGATATGGTGAACGAGCTGCTCGACGAGGGCAAAAAGGTCTGCACGCTCGGTCCCATCATCCACAACAAGGAAATGGTGGAGGAGCTGCGCCGGAAGGGCTGCCGTCCCATTGAGCATATTGACGAGCTGGGCGGAGATGAGGTTCTCGTCATCCGCAGCCACGGCGTGCCAAAGGCCGTAACGGACAGCGTCGCGGCAAGGGGACTGGACTACCGGGACGCGACTTGTCCCTTTGTCAAAAAAATTCATCGCATCGTGTCGCAGACAGATCCCGAAAAAGACATCGTGCTGATAGCGGGAAACAGCAGTCACCCCGAGGTGCAGGGCATTATCGGCAACTGTGCCTGTCCGTATTTTACCTTTAATAGGGAGGCGGAATTAGACGAAATTCTGCCTATTATTCTTGAAAAGAACAATAAGTCGATTAAAGTGGTGGCGCAGACAACTTTCGACACAAAAGAATTAAAAAAATCTGTAAAAAAGATAAAAAAACTATGTACAAATGCAAAAATATTTGATACAATATGTAATGCTACGTCAGTTAGGCAAGGCGCTGCCCCAATACGGTGCTCATTGAGACCGCGGCTGAGTTGAACAGGGAGCAGGTTCGTGCTGCCAAGCGTATAGGCGTAACTGCAGGGGCTTCAACACCTGCAAGGATTATAAAGGAGGTACTGGATACAATGAGTGAAGAAATCAAATCCGGTGAAACAACAAATTTTGAAGAATCTTTTGAGGAGCTGCTGGAAGAAAGCCTCAAAAACTTAAATACAAATGAGAGGGTAATGGGTACTGTCATCAGCATTGCGCCGAATGAAGTACAGGTCGATGTTGGCAGAAAACAGACCGGCTTTATTCCCGTGGGCGAGCTGTCGAACGATCCCGGCGTAAAGCCCGAGGATGTAGTTAAGGTTGGCGATCAGGTTGAGCTGCTCATCATGAAGACAAACGATCAGGAAGGCACCATCATGCTCTCCAAGCGCAGAGTAGACGCGCAGAAGGGCTGGGAGGAGCTGCAGGAAAAGGTCGATTCTCAGGAGATTCTTTCAAGCAAGGTAACAGAAGCAGTTAAGGGCGGCGTGATTGTTATTTACAATGGCGTGAGAGTGTTCATCCCCGCGTCTCAGGCAACCGCGACCCGCGATGAGAAGCTCGAGGACCTGGTCGGACAGGACGTTGATTTCCGTCTGATCGAGGTTTCCCAGCGCGGCAGATACAAGAGAGCCATCGGCTCCATCCGCAGCGTGCTCAAGGAGCAGAGAGCGGCTCAGCGCGAGGAGTTCTGGAAGAACTGCGAAATCGGCAAGCGTTACACCGGTGTTGTTAAGTCACTCACAAGCTATGGTGCATTTGTGGACCTGGGCGGCGTATTCGGTATGATTCATATTTCCGAGCTTTCCTGGACGCACATCAAGCATCCCAGCGAAGTTGTCAACGTGGGCGACACCGTTGAGGTATACGTTAAGGATATCAACGAGGAGACCAAGAAGATTTCTCTCGGCTTCAAGAACGCTGAGGACAATCCGTGGGAGATCCTCAAGAGAGAGTATCCCGAGGGCACTGTTGTAAAGGCGAAGATCGTCGGTCTGACCACCTTCGGCGCGTTTGCCAACATCATTCCCGGCATCGACGGTCTGATTCACATTTCTCAGATTGCCAACAAGAGAATTGAGAAGCCCGCCGACGTTCTTTCCGTAGGCGAAGAGGTTGAGGCGAAGATCACCGCTATCGACTTTGATAAGAAGCGCGTCAGCCTTTCCATGCGCGCGCTGCTTCCCGAGGACGAGCAGGCTCCCGTGAGAGTGGCTCCCGCTGAGGAAGCTGCCGAGTAATTTGCTACATATGGGGCACTCTGTTTGAGTGCCCCTTTTGCTTTAATGCACTATTTATAAGGAGGGGGAGACACCTATGACAGCAAAAGAAGAATTTCTGGAAATATACAAAACCCACATCACGCGCAGGGGAGCGGACGAACTGCTCGACTGGATTCTGCGCACCGACTTTTTTACCGCGCCTGCCAGCACGCGCTACCACTGTTCCTGCGAAAACGGCCTGGTAATGCACTCTGTCAGTGTGTTCAATACCATGATGGAAAAGCACTTTGACGAGGAAACCGACAACGTGGAGAGCTTTGCCATCTGCGGTTTGCTGCACGACCTGTGCAAGGCACAGTTTTACAAGGTGTCAAGCCGCAACGTTAAAAACGACAAAACAGGGCAGTGGGAAAAGGTGCCCTACTATGCCATAGAGGATCAGTTTCCCTATGGCCACGGTGAAAAATCCGTCTTTCTGATCGAGCGCAAAATGCGGCTCAAGCTCGACGAGGCAATGGCCATCCGCTGGCATATGGGCGAATTCGGCGACAAAAACAGCAACCAGATCAGCCAGGCATATGATATGTATCCTCTTGCCGTCAAGCTGCATCTGGCGGATTTGGAATCGACGTTTTTAAGAGAAAAAGGCACGTCGGCTGTCAAGTAGCCTTCGGAAGGAGCAAGCAATGGACAACAACACGGCAAAGCAGCGCATAGACGAGCTTTCCGCTCTCATTGAATACCATAATCATCTCTATTACAACAAGGACGAGCCTGAGATTTCCGATTTTGAATACGATAAGCTCCTGCGCGAGCTGGAGAATCTGGAGAGTGAATATCCCGCGCTTCGGCGTCCCGACTCCCCGACGAATAAGGTCGGCGGCAGTGCGGGAGAAAAGTTTTCTCCCGTTACCCATACCGTGCCTATGGAAAGCCTTCACGACAGCTTCTCCCACGACGAGCTGCGCGACTTTGACCGCCGCGTGAGAGAGACGGTTCCCGACGTTACCTATGTGGTGGAGCCGAAGTTCGACGGTCTGTCCGTATCCTGCGAGTACAGAGGCGGCGTATTTGTGCGCGGCTCCACACGCGGCGACGGTACCACGGGTGAGGATGTCACCGACAACCTGATGACCATTCGCTCCCTGCCCAAGCGCATTCCCAACGCGCCGTCTTATCTTGAGGTGCGCGGCGAGGTGTATATGTCCTTCCAAAGCTTTGAGGAGCTGGTGAAGCGGCAGGAGGAGAACGAAGAAAAGCCTGCCAAAAATCCGCGCAACGCGGCAGCGGGCTCGCTACGCCAGAAAAACGCGAAAATCACCGCTGAGCGCAAGCTCGATATCTTTATCTTTAACATTCAGCAGGCAGAGGGTGTTGCGCTTCATTCACACCGCGAGAGCCTTGCTTATTTGAAAAGCCTTGGCTTTCCCGTGGCTTTCTACCACGTCTGTTCCACCATGGAGGACGCGATTCACGAAATAGAGAAAATCGGCGAAAACCGCGGCAGCTATGACTATGCCATTGACGGAGCCGTTGTCAAGACGGACAGCTTCGCGGCGCGCGAGCTGCTGGGAAGCACGGCAAAATACCCCAAGTGGGCGGAGGCGTATAAGTATCCGCCCGAGGAGAAGCCTACAAAGCTGCTGTCGATTGAAATCAATGTCGGCAGAACGGGCGTGCTGACGCCCGTCGGCATTTTTGAGCCCGTGTCCCTTGCCGGCACCACCGTCAGCCGCGCCACGCTGCATAACCGCGACTTTATACAGGAGCGCGGCATCTGTATCGGCGACACCGTGATTATCCGCAAGGCGGGCGAGATCATTCCCGAGGTGCTGTCTGTCAGCGAGCACGCTGAGAACGCGCAGCCCTTTGCGTTTCCGGCGGTTTGTCCTTCCTGCGGCAGTCCTGTTTCACAGGATGATGAGGCGGCGATCCGCTGCACCAACACCGACTGCCCCGCGCAGCTCATGCGCCACCTGATTCACTTTGTCAGCCGCGACGCGATGGACATCGACGGCCTCGGTCCCGCCGTGCTTGAACAGCTTTCCGCAGAGGGATTGGTGCGTTCGCCTGCCGACCTTTACCGCTTAAAGGCGGAGAATATCGCGTCTCTCGACCGTAAGGCGGAAAAATCCGCCAATAATCTTATTTCTTCTATCGAAAAATCCAAGCATAACGAGCTGTACCGACTGGTTTTTGCGCTGGGTATCCGCAATATCGGCCTCAAGGCGGCAAAGCTGCTGTGCGAAAACTATCTCACTGTGGACGATATCATCAACGCCAAGGCGGAAGATTTTGCACGAATCGACGGTTTCGGCAGCATTATGGCGGAAAGCGTGGAGAATTACTTTGCGTTGGACAGTACGCGGGAATTGATCGCGCAGCTCAAGGAGCTGGGGCTTGAAATGAAGCCGTCCCCGCAGAAGCAGTCGGGCGGAAAATTGGAAGGAAAGACCTTTGTGCTCACAGGCACGCTGCCGACGATGAAGCGAAGTGAAGCGGCAAAGCTGATTGAAGCGCACGGCGGCAAAACCTCCTCATCGGTGTCGAAAAAGACCGCTTATGTGGTGGCAGGAGAGGAAGCGGGAAGCAAGCTCACCAAAGCGCAGACGCTCGGCATTCCCGTTTTGTCGGAGGAAGAGCTGCTGCAAATGATACAGGAGGGATAGCGGATGACAGACAATCAACTGATACGCAGGCGCTATGTCTTTTACGGCAGGGTGCAGTGCGTCGGGTTCCGTTATGTGGCGCGCGGCGCGGCGGCGTCGGCGGGCGCCACGGGATGGGTGCGCAACGAGTACGACGGTTCTGTCATGATGGAGCTGCAGGGAACGCCGCTGCAGCATGACCGCGTATTGCAAACGCTCCACACCGAGCGTTACATCCGCATAGACCGCACGGAAACCCGCACCATCCCCGTAGAAAAGGGCGAGCGGTCTTTTCGCGTGCGCTATTAATATCCAAAAGATGGCGGCTTATTGGCGGAATATTCGTATAAACTTTTGAAAAATCTCCATTCATATTGACAAGTTATTTTTTTATAATATAATAAAGAGCGTAGGCCAAAAACGAGATGATATGGAGGAAAATCTCATGAAAAGAATCATTTCACTTGCACTTGTTGCCCTGTTGGCAGTAGCGCTGTTCGCGGGCTGCGGCAATAAGGACGGCGGTTCCGCCAAAAACGTAGATTTAAACGCGGTGCTCGATACCATCAACAGCGAGAACAATCTTTCACTTGATAAGGTTACCGATATTGCGATGGTAAAGCGTTACTACAACGTAGCTGAAGAGGACGTGAAGCAGTTCGCTGTTGAATCGGACAAGTCCAATCCCAACGCGCCTGTGGAAATTGTGCTGATTGAAGCCAAAGACGCAGATGCGGCCGGCAGAGTAGAGAGCGCTCTCACCACCAAGTACAATTCCGTACTCAGCACTTACACTTCCTATACCCCCGAAAAGGTGGATATGGTGAAGGCGTGCAAGGTCACCAAGGATGGCAATTTTGTCAGCCTGATTATCGCCGACAACGCGGCAGCGATGGTCACCACCTTCCAGAACAGCATTAAATAAGCCGTTTGCGGCAACAGGGACTGTCAGCGTGCAGTCCCTTTTTGTTTGTCAATACGCTTCTATCGTTACATTTTTATCATAAAACTTGACAGAAGCGAAAATACCATTATAATAGAGTTGTAATAATTTATATAGGGCGGACGTGGTTCGCCCGTTTTTCTGTATAAGGATTAGTGAATGATGACTCAGAGTGAAATTCAACAAAAGTTTTCCCACATGAATCCCATGCAGCGGCAGGCAGTCTTTGCCACCGAAGGACCGCTGCTGATTCTCGCGGGCGCAGGCTCGGGCAAGACCACCGTGCTTGTCAACCGTATTGCGTATATTTTGCAGTCGGGGCTGTGCCGCCCGTGGAATATTCTCGCCATTACCTTTACCAATAAGGCGGCGGGCGAGCTGAAGGAGCGTATCTGCAACGCTGTTCCCGAGGGCGGCGGTGATATTTGGGCGGCGACCTTCCATTCCACCTGCGCGCGTATCCTGCGCCGTTACGGCGACCGTTTGGGTTATTCCTCCCACTTTACGGTATACGCTACCGACGACCAGAAGCGGTTGATGAAGGACATTGCCAAGCAGCTCAATATCGACGAAAAAATCCTGCCCGTCAAGACCATTCTTACCGAAATTTCCAAGGCGAAGGACAAGATGGAAACGCCTGCCGACATGCTCAAGGGTGCGGAGAGCGATTTCCGCAAGCAGTCGATTGCCAAGGCATATGAAATCTATCAGAAGCGCCTGCAAACCGCCGACGCAATGGATTTCGACGACCTGCTTTGCAAGGCGGTGGAGCTGTTCAACCGGGAGCCCGACATTCTCGGCTACTATCAGAACCAGTTCAAATTCTGTGTAGTCGGCGACGACGACCAGAGTATCTACAAATTCCGCGGCGCTACCATTGAGAATATTCTCTCCTTTGAGAACACCTTCAAGGGAGCTCAGATCATCCGCCTGGAGCAGAACTACCGCAGTACCAAAACAATTCTCAACGCAGCCAACGAGGTTATTGCCAACAATGCCGTCCGCAAGGGCAAAACGCTGTGGACAGAGAACCCCGAGGGTGAAAAAATCACGCTGCACACCTGTGAGGATGAGCGCGACGAAGCGCGCTTTATTGCGCAGACCATTATGGACGGCGTCGCAGACGGCAGGAAATATGCCGATTTTGCCATTCTCTACCGCACCAACGCGCAGTCCAACGCCGTTGAGCAGGCGCTGTCCCGCAGCGGTATTCCGCACCGCATCATCGGCGGTCACCGCTTCTATGACCGCGAGGAAATCCGCGATATGATCGCCTATTTGCAGGTGATCAATAACCCGCACGACGATGTGCGGCTGCGCAGGATAATCAACGTGCCAAAACGCGGCATCGGCAGCAGAACAGTAGAAATCGCCGCTGAGATTGCCACAGGCCTCGGAGAGAGCATCTACACGGTGGTAAAGGAAGCGGACAGTTATCCGCAGCTCAGCCGCGCGGCTGCCAAGCTGAAGGGCTTTGTCAATCTTATTGACGGGTTGATAGAAGCGGAGGAAAGCAACGATTATTCTCTTGCGGAATTATATAATCTCATACTGGAGCACACCAATTACGAAGGCTATCTCAGAAGTGAAAAAGAGAACGCCGATGTGCGCATCGAGAACATCGAGGAGCTGTCCTCCAACATCATCAAATTTGAGGAGGACTACTCCGAGGAAGCGGATTTGTCCGCCTTCCTGGAAGAGATCTCCCTGATGACCGATATCGACAATTACGACGCCGACGCCGACACCTGTGTTATGATGACACTTCACAGCGCCAAGGGGCTGGAGTTCCCCGTAGTGTTCATCACGGGCATGGAGGACGGGCTGTTTCCGTCCGTTGCGTCCATGATGAACCCCGATGAAATCGGTGAGGAGCGCCGTTTGGCATATGTGGGTATCACGCGCGCCAAGCAGAAGCTCTATCTCACCAAGACGCGCACGCGTATGCTGTTCGGTTCCACTACCTACAATAAGGAGAGCCGCTTTGTCAGTGAAATTCCCGATGAGCTGATGGAGCGGACAGGCGAGCAGCGGCGTTTTGCGCAAAGCGTGCCCGGCATGGGCGGCGCGGCTGCCAAAACAAACGTAGGAATCACCGGAAAGCCCGTCAGAACACCGCAGAAATCCGCTTTTTATCAAAAACCCGCCGCCAAGGCAGGGGTCACCTACCGTGTCGGCGATATGGTGCTGCACAAGGTATTTGGCAAGGGAATGATCATGTCCGCCGATAAAATGGGTAACGATACGCTGCTGGAGATTGCCTTTGACAAGGCGGGCACAAAAAAGCTGATGGCGAATTTCTGCAAAATGGAAAAACTGTGAGGGATAACATTATGTTCCGCTTCTATAAAATGGTGTTGTGCCTGCTGCTTGCTGCCCTGACAATCTGCGCCGCGGGCTGCGGCACGGAGGAAAAGAAGGAGAGCAGCGACGCAGTGCCCGAAACAAAGCCAACCGTACAGGCAACCACCGTCGCTCCGACAACGCAGCCTGCCACAACCGTACCCCGCTCCGCTACCTCCGATTCCGTTTCTCCCGATGAGGGTAATGTGACCTATAACGGGATGGACATCAAAAAGAATGTCAATGAAATAGAGACAACGCTTGATAATCTGATCAACACCCAAAAGTTTATGGGGTCTGTCTATGTCAAAATCGGCAACGATTTTGAGTACATCAAGGCGAAGGGCTTTGCCAATCAGGGAGCGCATCTCGATAATTCCATTTATCGCAGCAGCTACGCCGGATCGCTGACCAAGCTGTTTACCGCCACCGCCGTCATGAAGCTTGCAGAGGAAAAAAAGCTTTCTCTCGATGATACGCTCGACAAGTTTTTTTCGGGATGCGCCTATGGCAAGGAGGTCACTGTGCGGCAGCTGCTGACCATGACCTCGGGCATCCCCAATTACCTCACGCGCGGAGATGCGCAGGGCAGCGGCATTAGCCCCGTAAAGGATCTTGCGGCGAAGCTCAACGAGGGAAGCTCTTACGAAAAAAATAAGGCGACGATTCTTAACTGGATTCTCTCGCAGCCGCGCAAGGCTGACAAGGAAAACACCTTTGCTTTTTCCGACAGCAATTACTATCTGCTGGGGGAGATCATCGGCTCCGCCGCGCAGGTGCCTTATGAAACCTATCTTGAGGAACAAATCTTCAAGCCAACGCTGATGAATAAAACGGGCTTTGAGGCGGACGAAACTACCGCGCGCCCTTATGACAGCGCCGAAGCTACCGCGCCGCTGCTCTATGAGGCAGTCGGCTATTCGTCGATGGGCGTTATCACCAACGTTTCGGATGTACTGAAATTCATTGATGCGCTTTCCTCCCGTCAGTTGATAGGGGAGAAGGCGCTGAAGGAGATGACAACCGACGCCGGATCGGGCTACGGCTGCGGCGCGTATATCAGCGGAGATCGTGTGTCCTGTTCAGGAGAAATCGACGCCTACAGCGTCAAACTGAGTTTTACCCTCGATAAGCGGCTGATTTTTGCGGCGATGTCCAACTACGCCTCATCCGATCCAAGCCTTCTTCATCGCGTGTTCAGCAATTACCTTTCAAAATACAGGAACTAATAATAAAAACCTCCATAGACTGGTATTGTACAGTTTATCGTATGACTGTAATACTTAGTTATGGAGGTTATCTTTATGTCGGAAACAATACTTGACGCGGAACAGTCGGCAGCAGCCGACGGCGACGTCGGGTTTGAGCCTGTTTGCCTGGATGTGCCCAGAATATATGACAGCTGCGGCGCGAAGGATTGTCTGCGCGACCTTACGGTTTTCTTCACGAAGGAGAATCAGGAGCTGATAGACACTGCAACCTCGGTGCGCGTTACGCGCGTCAGTGTGATTACCGCTACGGTGGATGTGGACGCCGTCGCGTTCAACAGAGGCTATTACTCGGTTGACGAAACCTTTTTCTTTCTCTGCTCCTGCGAGGTCTATACTGCAGCGGGCTCCATGCCCGCCACCGTTACAGGCGTGGCGGTTACTTCCAAGCGCGTGGTGCTTTATGGCAGCGACGGCTATGTAAAGCGTTTTTCCAGCGCCGCGCCCGCTGTGATTGATCCCGCTGAGACAGACGGCGGCCTCGGCGGTTCGCTGCCCGTGGCGACGGTGCAGGTGTCCAGTCCCATGGCGTTGGCTGCGTCGCTCAGCCCTGTCACTACGCCTGCGATCGTGCCCTTTGTGCCGGAGAGCGTTTCAGCGTTTATCGGCGGTGAGCTGGTTGCGCCCGTTGCGCAGCAGGTTGCCACCACAGTGGGTATCTTTTCAATTACCACACTTTCACGCGAGGTGCAGCTCACGCTGCCGTCCTACGATTTCTGTATGCCGCGCGGAGAATGCGGAGAGCGCAGCGAGGATCCCTGTGAAGCGTTCAATAAAATTGAATTCCCCTCGGAGTCCTTTTTCCCGCGCGGTGCGCAGGAAGGCGACGGCGGCAATCCCTTTGACTGTCACTGCGGCTCCTGAATCAGCAAAACAAATGCAGGGCTTGGCTTTTTGCCTGCCCTGCGTTTGTTTTGTTATGGGTTGTCAGAATAAAATGGATGGCTGTTGGTTAACGATCAAAGAAAACCGACTGATGGCGGAGTCGTTTTTGTATGCCAGAATAAAACGGCCGGTTTTATCCTTGCCAACAACTACTCCTGAATTAACATTGACCGATTTGATATCTGTCCAGTCGGCAACGCAGGCAGCGATTTCTTCTTCCGCGTTTTTTTCTTTTGAGGCGAACGCCACCGTGCCGTCTCGTTTCACACCGAGCATCATTTCATGTGTCCCGTTCAGTGAAAGGATGTCCGTCCAGTCCCGCGCTTTATCTATTTCACCTGAGGAGGCGTCCTTGAGCTGTACGGTTCCATCCTTTCGGATTCCTGCGGGAAATCCGTCTCCACAAGCAATGGAGGCAAGATTTTTCCAGTGGGAATAGGAAATAAAATCATAAAATCCGCTCTCATGCTTCTCGGTACTGTGCTGGCCATCAGTTCCTGCACATCTGAGTACGAGTATGACGGTTTTGCCAAGGTCAAATGGCTGGTTGACACTGACAACAGTCTTTCGCTCAGCGTATTCGGCAGTCAGGACGCCTACAGTTACCGTTATGGCGGCGATTCCGACGAAAGCATGGGCTGGAGCAACTTCATCGCGAACCTCCGGCACGAAGGACATCTGGACAGCGGATGGTCCGTCGAAGATGGCGTGGCATTCAACCGTTTCTACGGCCGCCAGGGACTGATCCGAGACATGAGCGGGACGCTGAATAATCTTGCCATTATCAGTTCTCTGAACGAATTGACGGCGGATGTGGTCTTTTCCCGGCCGATACGGAGCGTCTGTGACATCCGCCTCGGCGTGCGGGAACGTTTTGCCTGGTTCAATCCGGGAACATCCTCCACCTTCAAGGGCGGCGGACCGTGGACACCGCTGGATTCCCCCAAGACAGACCATATCAGCCATTCCTCCATTACCACCTTTCACACACAGTTCGACCTGACGGCCGGCGAACGGTTTTCACTCATGGCCTCCGGCAAATTGAATATCTATGCGGCTGACGAAGCGGAAGACCCATCCTGGAAATGGCGCGTGAATCCGGAAGCCGGACTTCTGGCCAGGTTGAACTTGACGAATTGGCTGGCGGCGGAAGCGACGGCCGACTGGACGACCCAGTACTACCATACCCTGGAAGGCATTCCCCTCGGCTGGTCCGTGGACCTGCTGGTCCCGACCGGATCGACACGCCCCCCGGAAAAGGCGCAGCAGTTCTACGCCGGTCTGTTCGCCTCCTTCGGCGAACACCGCATCACGGTCGGGGCCTATGACAAGTATATGAAGAATCTGGTGTATTTCTCCGACGCAAGCCAGCTTTTCAGCCCGGCCATCGCGGGATGGAGTCACAACATCAAAGTCGGTACGGGAACCTCGAGGGGTATTGAATTCCTTTATGAGAAAGACGGAGAGCGCCTTGACTGGCGCATAGCCTATACGCTGTCCAAGACCGACCGGACGTTTGAAGAGGTCAACGACGGAGTAACCTTCCCGGCGAAGTTCGACCGCCGGCATATCCTCAATGCCACGGCGTCGCTTTCTGTTGCCGACAATGAAAA